>DAOWIM010000112.1 GCA_030640905.1 bacterium | reverse complement strand
TCTCCAGTGGTAGCCGATACGGGAAACACAGGAACTGCGATATCATTGTAGGCCTCGACAACCTCGCGGCAATGTTCGATGCTTCGGAGGTCAATCTTGTTGAGAATAATAAACGGCTCCAACTCACCGAGGCGGGCAGCAATCAGAAACCGATCTATCAAACCGGTCTTGAGGCTCGGCGACTTGGTCGATGCTACAATAGCCAGCCGATCAAGGTTGGCCGCAATAACCTGTTTATGCTCTTCGGAGCCAACATCAGGCCGGTGAAAAGTCGTCCGGCGCGGGAGCACTTCTTCAATTGCACCCCTCTCATCATGGGTCAGGGAGTAGATGACCTTATCGCCAACCGCCACCGGAGTAGTCAACTTGGCAGCCGACTTGACTTTGCCGCGCACCTCGCACTTGATCCGCGCTCCCTCGGCGGTGCGTACCTCGAACAACCGACCTCGCGTGGCAATCACAATTCCTTCAGGCTTACCCGTCATAGCGCTCTAACTTAGGTGCCACCGATATTGTTTTCAAGTTGAATAATCACCACTTTCTGGGGGCTTATATCCGATATCGAACTACCGCCGATAAAGTGACACCACCGCTAAATCGGCCACTTGCTATCGGTCAGGCGATACCTTACCATTACAGCCTATGAAACTGGGAATTATTGGAAAACCACAGAGCGGCAAGACGACCATCTTCAACGCCGCCTCGGGACAACAAGAAGCAGTCGGCGATTTCAGCAAGGCTGTTCATCGGGCCATAATCAAGGTGCCGGACCACCGAGTCGATGTGCTCACCGAGATTGCCAAACCCCGGAAATTCACGTACGCTGAGATCGAATTTCTCGATGTGACCGGGCTCTCGGGCAAAGGGAAAGATTCAACCGCGTTTGAGCCTAATCCTGAGTTCGACCTGATGGAGGCGTTCATTGTCGTTATTGATGCCTTCTCCGAAGATGCCGACCCCGAACGCGATCTGCAGGACCTGATCGACGAGATGATCCTCTCCGACCAGGTAATGATTGAAAACAATATCAAAAAGCGATCAAGAAAAATCCAGCTCTCCGGAGACAAGAGCGGCGTGCGCGAGATTGAACTTCTGCAGAAATGCCTGAACCATCTCGAAACCGAGAAGCCACTGCTGGAACTTGAGCTTGAGGACGAAGAGGAGAAGTTGCTGCGGGGTTATTCTTTCCTTTCGCGACGCCCGCTATTGATTCTGATCAATATTGCAGAGGACAATCTGGCCGAAAGGGACGCCATTGAGAAAAAGTTCGCACACCTCGTTGCTCCGGGGCGACGCGAAGTTGTGGTCGTGTGCGGCAAGATTCAGATGGAACTGGCCAGCCTGGAACCGGACGAACAGAAGCAGTTTCTTGACGAGCTCGGAATCGACACTCCCGCCGTTGACAAAGTGATCCAGAAATCGTATTCGCTGCTTGGCCTGATTTCATTTCTCACTCTCGGCGATCCCGAGGTCAGAGCCTGGACTATCAAGCGTGGCACTAATGCGCAGAAAGCTGCCGGTGCTATTCATACCGATATGGAGCGCGGATTTATCCGAGCCGAGGTTGCGACCTTTGAAGACTACAGCGTGCTGAAAACGCTGCCCGCCTTGAAGGCCGCCGGGAAGTCGCGGTTGGAGGGGAAAGAGTATGTGGTGCAGGATGGCGATGTGATCCTGTTTAGATTTAATGTGTGAAGACCGCGCGGAGATCCTAATTTCGCCAGAACAAAAGATGCCAACCAGTGTTGAAAGTTCTGCCCAATGTGACGATAACATTAGGGATGATGCGAAACCTGTCCGCAAACTGTATGGCTATTAGAGGATAATGTGATCGACGTTTTGAAAGAAGAGAAGAAAAAAGAAGAAAAAACCGGCGCCGAAGTTCTGCCGATTCTCCCCCTCAAGGGAACTATCGTATTTCCATATCTGGTCGTACCGCTGATGATTCAGGAAGCCGACCAAACACGGCTGGTCGATGACGCTCTGATGCGAGGGTCCCGGATCGGTCTATTCCTGCAAAAGGACCCCAACCAGGAAAACCCCGGCCAGGAAGATATCTACACCTCCGGCGCATCAGGCTCGATCCTCAAAATGCTTCGCTTTCCCGACGGTACAGTACGGTTTCTGATCCAGGGTCTCTCCCGAATCAAGATTAAGCGCTTCACCGATGAGTCACCATACATGATGGCTGAAGTAGAGGAAACTGAGGAACGGGCCGAAGACTCTGTGAAAACCGAAGCCCTCCAGCGCAACCTGATTGAGCAGGTCAAGAAGCTGGTCGGGCTGGCTCCCTACCTCAATGAAGAATTTCATGTCTCGGCAATCAACCAGGACACCGCCTCCAAGCTGGCCGATTTTGTTGCTTCCAATATCAATATCTCAGTTAAACAGAAACAGGAAGTTCTCGAAGAGATCAACGTACTGAAGCGCATGAGACTTCTGCTCGCCTATCTCTCCAAAGAACTTGAAGTGCTGGAACTCTCGCAGAAAATTCAGGCCGATGCCGCCTCGGAACTTGGCAAGTCGCAACGCGAGTATATCCTTCGCGAACAAATGAAAGCGATCAAGAAAGAACTGGGTGGTGGTGACGATAGCTCTGATTTCGAGGAATTCGAGGAAAGGATTGCCGAAGCCGGTATGCCGGAGTACGCCGAGCAAGCTGCCCGTAAGGAGCTTGATCGCCTCTCACACATGACGCCATCGTCAGCCGAATACACCGTCTCGCGCACCTATCTCGACTGGCTGACAACACTGCCCTGGAGCAAATCGACCGACGACAAACTCGACCTGAAATCGGCCAAGAAGATTCTCGATGAAGACCACTACAATCTGGAAAAGGTCAAGGACCGCATCCTGGAACACCTGGCCGTCCGCAAGTTGAAATCCGACGTCAAAGGTCCGATCCTATGTTTCGTCGGCCCCCCCGGAGTCGGTAAGACATCGCTGGGCAAGTCGATTGCCCGCGCCATGGGGCGAGAGTTCGCCCGCGTCTCACTGGGTGGCATGCGTGACGAAGCCGAAATCCGCGGCCACCGTCGTACCTACATCGGCTCGATGCCCGGACGAGTTATCCAGAGTCTCAAACGTTGCGGCACCAACAACCCGGTAATCATGCTCGACGAGATCGACAAGCTCGGCTCAGATTTCCGCGGCGATCCATCCTCGGCTCTTTTGGAAGTTCTCGACCCGGAGCAGAACGACTCTTTCTCAGATCACTACCTTGAGATTCCGTTCGATCTCTCCAAAGTAATGTTCATCACCACCGCTAACTGGACCGAGCCGATCCCCCACGTCCTGCGCGACCGCATGGAGACGATTCGCATTCCGGGGTACACCGATCTGGAGAAACTCCGTATCGCCCGCAAACATCTGCTTCCAAAAGTATTGGAGAATCACGGCATCACACCGGCGAAACTCGCCATCAACGATGCTGCCATCAAATTGATAATCGACGGCTACAGTCGCGAAGCAGGAGTGCGTAATCTTGAGCGCGAGTTGGCCTCGGTCACTCGCAAGACTGCCCGACGAATTGCCAATGGATTCAAAAAGAAAATCAGTATCGGCGCCAAAGAAATCCCAAAACTTCTCGGCCCAAAGAGATTTATACGCGAAGCTCTGACTCGCCAGGGCAAGGTTGGGATCGTTCCCGGACTGGCATACACATCGGTAGGTGGCGAATTGCTTTTTGTTGAGGCCACAGCGATGGAGTCGAACAAACACCTGCTGACTCTCACCGGCCAACTCGGCGACATTATGAAAGAATCAACTCAGGCTGCTCTTTCATTTGTACGGTCCCACAACAAGGAATTGAAGATCGACACCACCACCCTCGACAAGCGCGAAATCCATATCCATGTCCCGGCGGGCGCCACACCCAAAGACGGCCCCTCTGCCGGTATCACCATGGCGGTAGCCTTAGCCTCGATCCTCTCGGAACGTGCCGTCAAACCGTTCCTCGCTATGACCGGTGAGATCACGCTGCGCGGGCAACTCCTGCCGATCGGTGGACTCAAAGAAAAACTGCTGGCCGCCTATCGGGGTGGCATCAAGATGGTCATCCTTCCCGAAGAAAACCGCAAGGACGCCGCCGAACTGCCCGCCGAAATCAAAAAAGCGGTCAAATTAAAGTTCTTTTCCGAAGCCCTCCCGGCCGTTAAGTTTGCTCTTGTTCCCCTTAGTGGGAAAAGTCCAGCCGCCAAGAAGCGGACAAAGAGTAAAACTACAAAATAGCGAGCTGATCCAATGAAACTTGTCACTTCCGAGTTGATGCAAAAGATCGACCGGGAGGCGATCAATAATCGTGGTATCCCTTCCGAGCAACTGATGGAAAATGCTGGGCGTGGTATTGCCGAGCAGATGGCAGACATCGTCGATCCTCTCCCCGAAAAAAGCCGGGTGGCGGTTTTCTGCGGCAAAGGTAACAACGGTGGCGATGGTTACGTCATTGCGCGCTATCTCCACCAGTCGGGTCACATTGTGACTATTAATTTCATCGGTCCAGTCGACCAG
>DAOWIM010000140.1 GCA_030640905.1 bacterium | reverse complement strand
CGGCCAATGCTCTTTCCGACGGACCGCAATCAATCACCCCGGATATGTTTGTATCGTTGATGAAGGAAGTACGCGCCGTTGCATCGGTGCTTGACCGGACCTGCCCATGAAGCGCGAACTGACACCGCGCCGGAATATTGGGGGAACGATCAAGGTTGCCGGCGACAAATCGATAGGCCATCGTGCCGCCCTGTTTTCAATACTGTCGCAAGGGTCTCTCACTGTTTGCAATTTCCCCGACTCGGCAGATTGTAAGACGTCGCTTGCCGCCGCTGAGAGTCTTGGTGTCAGAGTTGAGAAATCAGGTGAGCAATTGGTACTCACGCCCCCCGATAAACTGGAGCCGTCACCCGATACAATTATCGACTGTGGCAATTCCGGGACGACCGCTCGACTGCTGTCGGGGATACTGGCCGGTTCGGATGTTGAAGTTACGCTGAGCGGCGATGAATCTCTGCAGTCGCGTCCTATGAAGCGGATCATTGATCCACTTACTGAGATGGGAGCAGAGTTTTTCTCCGAGGAAGGCCGCCTTCCGATGAAAATTCGCGGACGTCGTCTGTTGCCGTTTGACTACCGCCTGCCGGTGGCTTCCGCCCAGGTGAAGTCGGCGGTGTTGCTGGCCGGGTTGGCCTCGGGCTGTTCTGTTACGGTGTGCGAAGACACCATCACCCGCGATCACACTGAACTGATGCTTGATAGTATTGGCGAGGGTGTCTCGGTTCGGAAAATCACACCGATACTTGTCCCGGACCCGACCGATCCTCGCAAGAAACGTCGCGAGATGCCCGAGAATTTCAAGAGGGAAATCAAGCTGAGCGGACAGGCCAGAGTGAACGGTGGTACGGTTGATATTCCTGGCGACATATCTACAGCATCGTTTATGATGGCTGCGGCGGCGATTGCTAAGAAGTGTGTGACGATAGAAAACCTTGGCCTCAATCCTACTCGTACCGGTATAATTGAGCATCTTCGGCAGATAGGATGCACGGTGGAGATCACCGACCGTCGCACTGTCAGCGGCGAATCGCGCGGAACAGTTGCGGTGACCGGATCGACGCTCAATGCACGCAAAATCTCCGGTGAGATGACGGTATCACTTATTGACGAGATCCCAATTGTTGCGGTCATGGCGGCCTTTGCCGAGGGGACGACGGTCATACGCGATGCATCTGAGTTGCGCGTGAAAGAATCAGACCGGCTGACGGCGGTGGCTGAGAATCTCAAGGCGCTTGGCTGTCGGTGCGGTCTTCTCGACGATGGACTGGCTATCGAAGGCGGCGCCGAACTCAAGGGCGCAGAGTTGAGATGTTTTGGTGACCATCGCATCGCCATGGCGTTCGCGATTGCTTCGATGTTCGTGGTAGGGAACTCAAGCCTCGACGATGCCTCGGTGGTGGCGATCTCATGTCCTGAGTTCTTTGACCTTCTTGATCGGATCAGCCAGTGAGCGATGTTTACAGATTCGGAATGATTGGTCACAACACGGCCTACTCCAAATCGCCAGACATTTTCAAAGCAATCTTTGCAATCAAGAATGTGTCCGGGTCATTCGTAAACATGACAGCAACGCCTGATGAATTTGAAACACGCTTCAAAGAACTGGCCGCCGGTGATATTCAAGGTTTGTCGATCACTATTCCGTACAAGAGAGTTGTTATTCCTTTTCTTGATGACATCGACCCGGTAGCCACGGCGCTTGAGGCGGTCAACTCTGTCTGGGTCAAGAACGGCACGCTCAACGGGTTCAATACCGACAGCCACGGTTTCTCATTGGCTCTCAGGCCGCATGCAGAGAAACTGAAACATGGGCGAGCGCTTGTCTTAGGGTGTGGAGGTGCAGCCAAAGCCGCTGTGTATAGCCTGTACACGTACTACGAGGTGAAGGAGTTTACTGTCGTGGCGCGTAACGCCGAACATCTTGATGAGTTTCGCAAATCGTTACAGCGACAGATAAGCGGTATCGCATTGACGACTGTTGTGATGGGGACATCGGTGACGGACGATCAGCCCGATATTGTTGTCAACTGCACGCCGGTTGGCGGCTGGAACAGTCCCGACAGCAGCCCGTTCGTCATCGGCTTCAACTGGCCGCAAGGGAAAATATATTTCGATCTAAACTATAACACCGACAATCAACTCGTGGCTGCGGCCCGGTCAGTCGGTATGATTGCTATCGACGGTTCCATGATGCTGGTGGGGCAGGCCATTCGTTCGTTCAACATATGGACCGGTGAGGATGTTAACTTCGACGAGGTTTACCGGCGCGTTTTTGGATAACTTAAACAACGCAAAAGTGAGACTATGACGCCCAAACACAAAATCTTCCTGATAGGTTTTTCCGGAAGTGGTAAAACCAGCACAGGGAAACTGCTGGCGCGGAAGTTGAAGATTCCATTTGTTGATACCGATCAGATAATCGAGAAGACACTCGGTATGGCTACTTCGGATATCTTTGATCGATTGGGCGAACCGGTATTTCGCAGGACCGAACGCGATCTGATAGCGGAACTGGCCGGTAACGACGAAGGGTGTGTAGTTAGTCTTGGTGGTGGTGCATTCCAAAGTGCAGCTAACAGGAAAATAGTCTCCGCTGTTGGCACTGTAATATACTTGAGATGCTCAGTCCAGATAATCTACCAACGCCTGAAGGACAATTCTGATCGCCCCCTGCTGTTGACCGAATCGCGTGGACTGACGCTTCGGCAGGCTATGATTGATCAGATCACGTGTATGTTGTCTCAGAGGAAACGTAATTACGAGAAAGCTGATATGACGATTTCAACATCTCAGAGAACGCCGGCTCAGGTCGTATCTGAGATCATAGGTCAGATGAGGAAACGCTGATGCCAGTCACTACCGTAGATTTGGGGAAACGCAGCTACCCGATACAGGTTGGAACCAATTGTGTTGCAAAATTGACTGCGGCTATTGGGAGATCGTGCCGTACTGATCGGCTTTTTGTTTTCTATGATGCTAATCTTTTTGCGCTCCACGGGGCGGAGATACGCAAGGCGCTCAAGTTGCGTGGCCGCGATGTGCAGGAACTGGTCGTCCCAAGCGGGGAGAAAGCCAAGTCGCCCGGAATCCTGAAGAAGATTTATGGTTTCCTGCTTGACCTGAAAATCAGTCGCGATGATTTCATCCTCGTCTGTGGCGGTGGTGTCACCTCTGATCTGGTTGGCTATGCTGCTGCAACGACGCTTCGCGGGATCAGATGGGGTGTTGTTCCGACAACATTGTTGGCTATGGTCGATGCGGCGATTGGTGGCAAGACAGGGATCAATCATAAGACCGGCAAGAATCTGGTTGGAGCATTCCATCAGCCTGCCTTTGTGCATTGCGACACTTGCTATCTGCACACGTTGCCACCACGTGAGTTTGTGGCCGGACTCGGCGAGGTTGCGAAATACGGCGGGTTGATAGGGCCGGAGATGATAGCATTGACGCAAAAGTACCTCTCCGGTGCCGATCCTCACGCTGATCGAGCGCTGGTTCGGTTGATTCACGCCT
>DAOWIM010000151.1 GCA_030640905.1 bacterium | reverse complement strand
GAATATGGATTGGCCGTGCAGGCCGACATGCTTTTCTGCTCTACTATTCCTGAGGATGAGCTGGCCAAAGAGAGGAAGGTCGTTATTGAGGAAATCAACTCCGGTGCCGATTATCCCGGCGCGGCTGCCGAGAAATTCTACACTGCAAAGGCCTTCGCGGGGACACCTTATGCGCGACCGGTACTCGGGTATGCGCCCTTTATCGAGAATATTCCAAGGGCGGCGTTGATTGATTATTGGCGGCGAAACTATGTCCCGGCAAAAATGTCGATGCTGGTGGTCGGCGATTTCCAGACCGACAGTATGAAAGCGATGATACAACGGGTATTTGGGGGGATTAAAAACCCGACCGACATGACCACCGAGCAGGCCGACCTGATATTCAACGCAACGATAGAGGGGCAGAATCGTTTTGACACTGTCGCGGCGGTTCCATCGACCTATATCGATTTCTCATTCAATGCGCCAAAAATTGACCATGCCGATTTCTTCGCAGTGGATCTACTGACCCAGTATTTGACGATGGATGAGATATCACCACTCTGGTTGGCACTGAAGGGTGGAGCCGAGCCGCTGGCCAGTGAGGTTTCGATCGGTCTGGTGCCTCGGGAGGAATTTTCGCGGGTGGAGGTTTCGATTATATCGGAGGTTGCCGAGAATCGGGATCGTATCGTTGACACCGTGTTGCACGTCTTGAAAACGCTTTCGACTTATCAGGTCGATGCCGATGCTATCGAAGGCTTAAAAGTCAGTGCACGGTGCGAAGAGATATACAATTCCGAGAAATTGCACTACTACGGTTTCCTGATTGCGCCATTGGTAGCTGCCGGGGGGTGGGATTTTATAGGCAAGTATGGTGATAATCTGCAGGCGGTCACGTGGGACCAGTGTCAGCAGGCGGCTGGTCGCTGGTTTGATGATTCGGCCTACGTGGTGACGGTTGTACGACCGGCGGGCGAGACGGAGATAGCCTTTACGCCCGAGACTGGTGGGGTCGATGAAATCGTGGCGTATTTCGACAGTACAGAATTCCCGACTCATGATCTCGGCAAAGAGTGCGACTTCACTTATCCGGCTACCGATGAAGTCAGTTTTGAGATTGAGGACAGAGCCGAGTATCATCAGGAAACGCTGGAGAACGGCCTGACCGTGATTATCAAATCATCGCCCGACTCTCGCGTCTTTGCCCTCAACATTATCGGGAAAGGCCGTTCGGTTCACGAATCATCCGGGCAGGCAGGTATTACTGATCTTGTGAATCGGTGTATCGAAAAAGGAACGACTACCCGCGATGCCGAGACGTTGGCTCGCGATCTGGCGAAGATCGGCGCTGAAGTCACCCTGACCGATAACCCGTGGATACCGTTTGACGATCATTACACAACCCGCCGTTTTTCATTCATGAAGTTTGCTACCATCGACGAGTTCGCAGAGGAAGGTTTTAATCTGTTTTCTGAGATGGTGCTGCAGCCCGCGTTCGATCCGATCCAGATGGAAAAAGTTCGTGGGCAGATGATGGGTATGCTGGGCAGGAACGCCGGGTCACCATCGAAAGTCTCTCGAAATCTTTTCTATGCGACGCTATTTGAAGGCAAGGCCTACGCCGAACCTGTTATGGGATCACCGCGAAGCATCGGGACGATCACCGCTGACGATCTGAAGGCGCATCATGCTTACATCTATGCACCGGAGAACATGATCCTCTCGATTGCCACCAGCCGGACGGTCGAGCAAGTAATGGGCTGGGTGAAAGACCGGTTTGGTTCATTATCGGCAGGCGATAGGGAGCATAAGAGAGCCGCTCCACCTGCCCCGGTTTCTGGAGTTAAGGCAGCCCATCAGGAACTGGACAAGGAGCAGATCTGGGTCAGACTGGGTGGAGCGTTACCGGCCTCGGCAGCGCAGGACTATACCTCGATTGCCATAGCTTCAAGTATTCTCTCAAACCGCCTCGCCCTCAACCTGCGGGAAAAGCAAGGATTGGCTTATTCGGTGGGGGCGGGGTATCAGTTTGACCGTGATTTTGGCTGGTACTATAGTTCGATAGGAACTTCGCCGGAAACATACCAGCAGGCGGTAGATGGTATCATATTGGAGATTGAGAAACTGAAGCTTGATGATCCGACGGTGGCAGAAATCGCCAAAGCCCGCAACCAGATATGGGGCAGGTTGATGAGATCGAAGCTGATGCGTGTCAATCAAGCCTATTATCAGGCGGTTGATATCTATCTGGGCCGTGGTCTCGGCTATGATCAGAAGCTGCTTGACGGGTTGCAGACGGTAACGGTAGCGTCGATCCGGCGGGCCTGTTCGCTCTATTTTCGGACTGATGATTACGTGCTGGCTACTGCCGGGAAAAAACCGGGAAATTGAGATCAGCCAATGGCATTGTGTAGACCCATAAAAACGGCGCCTTGCTAAGAATTCGGTTGACAGAGTTGTCGGTCAAACCTACATTCGCGGCAACTGTGCGAACAAAAGACAACGTTACGATTATACTCGATGACTGAGCCCACAGGATTCATGGCCGACACTGGAACTAATCCTGTTTCTATTCGGTCGATTCTATTGAAAGTCGCTCTGATCCTGGGGCTGCTCTACCTTTTTATTATATCGATTACCCTGCTTGGGGGAGCGTTCAAGTTGTTTGGGAAAGGGTTCGCTGAAGCGATCTTCTCGGCAACTTCCAATCCGATGCTTGGTTTGATGATCGGCATTCTGGCTACAGCTATCATCCAGTCATCATCGACGACAACTTCAATAATTGTCGGCCTTGTAGCCTCGGGGGTTCTGCCTTTTGAACTGACAATTCCAATGCTGATGGGGGCAAACATTGGAACATCGGTGACTAATACCATAGTTTCACTTGGGCATATCTCGCGGGGTGAGGAATTCGAACGGGCCTTTGGCGGTGCCATGTTGCATGACTTCTTCAACGTCTGTTCGGTGATAGTGCTTCTCCCTCTGGAAATATCGTTCGGTCTAATCAGTAAATCAGCTCATGTAGTGGAGGGAGTGTTTGCTGATTTCGGTGGGTTGACTTTCGCCTCGCCGTTGAAAGCAATATCCAAGCCGGTGGCCACATGGCTGATCCATCTTACGGGTGATTCGGCCTGGTTCTCAGTGATACTGGCCATGATTCTGCTATTTGTGGCTTTGAGATATATCGTCGT
This sequence comes from bacterium, assembly GCA_030640905.1. Taxonomy (GTDB): domain Bacteria; phylum Zixibacteria; class MSB-5A5; order GN15; family FEB-12; genus DAOUUR01. The sequence goes on along the minus strand of DAOWIM010000151.1, from coordinate 1,782 downwards.
CGTGCTTAAATCGATGGTTCTCGCCCGGGTGGAGAAGTTTTTCCAACGCTACATATTCCGCACACCCGCTCTCAGTTTTATTCTGGGTATTATGATCACGGCGACCGTTCAATCATCCTCAATCACCACATCGCTGGTTGTGCCGTTGATCGGCGCTGGTGTGATCACGTTGGTGCAGATATATCCCTATATGCTGGGAGCTAACGTAGGTACAACTATCACTGCTTTTCTGGCCTCGTTTGCGACCGGCTCACCCGATGCTATCAGTGTTGCTTTCGCCCACCTTATTTTCAATACTTATGGGATTGCGATATTCTGGCCACTCAAGCGCATACCGATCTGGATGGCCAAAACGATTGGTCGTTTGAGTGGGAAATCGAAATTAGTTCCGATAATATACGTACTGGTGTTCTTTTTTGTAATACCGGGAATAATTCTATATTTTACGAGGTAATGATGTTTGAAAAATTCAAAGAGCTGTTCAGTTCGGAAAATCTGCTGGATACGGCTTTCAATACGACTCTGAAGATGCTCGAATTTGACCACGAGATGTATAACGCCTCGCGCGTTACGTTACGTGAGTCCGACAAAGCCAAGTTACCGTTTGATATCAAAAGCACTGACCGCAAGATCAACAAATACGAGCGCGAAGTACGACGTAACGTGCTGACTCACTTGACCATCGCTGGGACACAGAATCTGGTTCCGGGGCTGGTGTTGGTGTCGATTGTGATCGATGTTGAACGAATCGGCGACTACACAAAGAATATTGCCGGTCTGGCCGGCTTGCACGAAAAGAAACTTAAGGGCGGTAAGAACGAGTCTGTCTTAGCCGGAGTTGAACAGGTCATTGGCGAGAACTTCCCCAATGTGATTACGGTGCTTAAAGATCAGGATAAGACGCTGGCAAGGAAAGTTCTGAAGAAAGAGGAAGAAACAGCCACCCAGATCGACGCTATCGTCAAAGATCAGGTCATGGCCAAAGATTCAACTCTTTCCCGGTCCGATACGGTTGCTTTGGCTCTGTATTGCCGCTACTTGAAACGCATCAATGCTCACCTGACAAATATCGCCAGCTCGGTTGTGAATCCATTTCCGAGAATCGGATTCAGAGAGAAAAAGACAGAGAAAAAGAAAAAGAAAAAGAAAAAAACAAAGAAGTAAAGATTTACGCCGAACGATCAGCTCTCTTTCATGCCGATACCAAACCGTGCCGCTGGTATCAGATCGCGGCGGTGAAGGATCAGGAAGACGATTGCCAGCACAATATAGATCGCAGCTACTTCCATTCTAATCTGTTCCACGATCAACTGCGCCAGAAACAGCACCAACAACAACAGACCGTCCCGCTTTTCCATTTTCAGATTCACCAGCACGGCAACCCCAAAGAGCGACTGGGCGGCAGTGAGATACAACTCATGACACTGCAATGAATCAAGGACAAACGGACGAATTGCCCCTCCCGAGATAGCATATACGAGAGGGATCGTTCCAACCAGGAGCGTCCACTGGTTGACTTTGGAAGAGATCAGCGCTTTCATGGCCGCGTTAGCGGCCCCACGAATTGTCCAGACGGCTGCGATGATGAACTCGGGTGACTCCGATGCTATCGGCGCCAGCCACTGAACGAGCAGGAATTCACTGACACCGAGATGGCCGCCCATCGCAACCAGTGACTCGGCGAACTGCTCCGTAACGAAGAAAATCACCAACCCCGCATAGGCAAAAAAGGAGTAGGTGACGATTCGCCGTCGCACCGTCGGCAGATTTACTATAATCTTG
>DAOWIM010000128.1 GCA_030640905.1 bacterium | reverse complement strand
GCTCCCGTCTACTTTTCGAGAATGACGATGGCCGAGGCCAGGTCATTGGTGTGGGTCAGCGATAGGTGAACGCTGCTGATGTTGCCGGCGGCCAGCATGTCGGCCGCTTTACCGTGCAGTTCCAGCTCGGGTTTCCCCAGTTCGTCGTTAACAATTTCAATTTGATCAAATGCCAGTCCGTCACGCCAGCCGGTTCCGAGTGCTTTCATAAAAGCCTCCTTGGCGGCGAATCGTGCGGCAAAGCTGCGCCCACTATGTTTGCGTGCCTGGCAATATTCTATCTCACCAGCGGTGAATAATTTTTCCTTGAGTCCAGCCTGGTCACGAACCTTTTGCTCAATCCGTGAGACCTGCTCCATATCTATACCGATACCGAAAATCAAGATTGTATCCTGCTTGGCATCACATCAGACTCGTTTCTGCGAGTCGGGTGTGGCCAGTTTTATTTTCAATTGTTCCAGCATATCAACAGTCATGGTGGCCAGGTCGTAGGTCGCTTCCCATCCCCATTCCTGTTGGGCCGAAGTATCATCCATCGAGTTGGGCCAGGAGTCGGCGATGGCCTGCCGGACCGGGTCAACTTCGTAGGTGATTTCAAACTCCGGGATATGCTTCTTGATCTCCGCGGCGATCTCATCGGGCGTGAAACTCATCGCACAGATATTGAAAGCGTTGCGATGAATCAGTTTGTTCGGGTCGGCTTCCATCAACATAATCATACTGCGAACGGCGTCGGGCATATACATCATGTCAATAGCGGTATCTTTTCGGAGATAACATTTGTACTTCTTATACTTGAGAGCCTTGCGGTAAATATCAACCGCATAGTCGGTGGTGCCGCCACCCGGTTCGGTTTCATACGAGATCAGACCGGGGAACCGTACCCCGCGAGTGTCGAGCCCAAATCGTTTGTGATAATAGTCGCACAGAAGTTCACCCGCTACTTTGGTAACACCATAGATCGTATCAGGTCGCTGAATTGTATCCTGCGGCGTATTGTCCGGGGGGGTCGAAGGTCCGAAAGCGCCGATTGAGCTGGGAAAAAAGAGGGCGCACTTGTACTGTCGGGCAGCTTCGAGAAAATTGTACAGGCCATTCATATTCACCTGCCACGATAGAGCCGGCTTGGATTCACCGATGGCCGACAATATCGCCGCCAGATGAAATATCGTATCACACTCGTGAATCTGCATCACGCGAGTGATATGGTTGGTGTCAAGGCAGTCCAGAATTTCAAACGGTCCGGAATCACGCAGAACAGTATCAGTCGGCATACGGATATCGCTAGCGACAACATTACCCTCGCCCAATTTCTTGCGAAGGGCGACTGTTAGTTCCGAGCCAATTTGTCCGACCGATCCGGTGACGAGAACTTTTTTCATGTTTCCTCTATGTTTTCTTACGTACAACAATCAGCACAAAAATTGTCCAAAATTACGGTCTCACGCCCGTTTTTTGCGAGCAGAAGAGTGCCCGAGGCACCACCGGTGGGAACTATAGGGGGAAAGGGCTAAGCCGTCAACCGAAATCAGGCCGGAACGTGGCAATAATGGCCGGTCCATCATATGCTTGACCAAGGGCGTGGAAGACTGTAGTTTCTAGGTAGGACGGTTCGGATATAGTATATGAAAGAATACAAAAGCAGCCTTGAAAGAACGAGGTCGATTGCAGCCGACTTTGTCAAAGTGATCGCAATCGTGGGTGCAGTGTCAATTGTGACTTACTTTTGGGATAGTGCTAATCTCCAGACCTCCGTTAGCTACGTTGACCATTGGTATGACATCGAAGGCATATTATCCGATCTACATGAGCACGGACTGGATAAGCACTTTAAGTCTCTCCCACGCAGGTGGGCGAAGGTGCTGTCGACAGATTCCAAATTTATGCGAGGGCATCCAAATTTCGGGCATGATACGCTCTTTCGATTCCAAGAGTTTGACGAAATGAGAGATGGGGTTAGGTTTAAGCCTAGGCCGTGGATTGGGAATTTGTCAATTACTCCGCCAGGGTGGATTATCAACATTGGTTTTTGGGAATCAGAATTTACTGACTCTCTTGAATCTATGATGGAAAGAGGCCTCATTGACTCGGTTGCGGTCTACAAGACGCGCAAAATCATCATATCACGCAGAATTGTGTTGTCTGTTCTTTCGATTCAAAACTCTGGTGATCTTGCAGCCAAGAACATTGAGGTCTATCTTCAGAGCCCTTTTTTACTTCAACCAAGATGTCTCATCAGTCGAGCTCAGCCGGAATTTCTCACACTGTCGCCGGACAATGATCTGCTGGTCCGACGAGGTGATCTTAGCTTAGCCGTTTCCATACCGTTTTTAAGGAATAACGATAACAGGGCATTCCACATTGAAACGTCATTAACGAATATTAGCGACAACAACGTATTTGTGGATTACGAATCTGATCGGGTTTTGAGATCAGATCGGATATTGTGGATATCGTTGATAGTGTTATTGTTGTACTATGGTGCGCCGTTTTTCTGGTGGCTATTTCCAAAGCTCAGAGAATATCGGCGGCGGGGACAGAATCGCCCAGAGACTAAAGGCTGATATACGCCCCGTCCCTCGCTCACCCCACCAATCGCTTTACCGCGGCGATTACTTCCTGCTGCTCGGTCTCGGTAAGTTCCGGATAAATCGGCAGGGCCAAAACTTCGCCACTGGTCTGACATGAGACCGGGAAGTCGTCCGGCTTGTAACCGAGCGATGCAAAACATTCCTGCCGGTGGAACG
>DAOWIM010000307.1 GCA_030640905.1 bacterium | reverse complement strand
TCCCGACTAGTCGGGACTGAGACCTGACACCTTCTGATTGTAATACAAAAGCGGCAGGTCATCCGCACGCCTCGGCGCATCTTTGACCGCGGCGTATTCGCGCGATATCGAAGGACCAGCCGCAACATTATAGGGAGCTTTTTCTTTACAGTCCGCCTATCTGCCAAAATGGCGCAAATCCTGTCATATTTGCTTGACTTTGATGCAAGAACCGAACTATCTTAAAGTTATGACTATGAACCTTGACGCTATTCTCGAATTTGTTCGCCGGAAGGCTGACCGACCGATGAAGATGAAAGAGCTGGCCGACGCTCTTTCTATTTCCCCTGAAGACTACACAAAATTCCGCCGCAAAATCAAGCAGTTGCTGGATTCCGGCGATCTGGTGAAGCTCAAAAAGAACCGGATCGGGCTGGCCTCGGAGTTGAATATTGTCACCGGCCGGATCGTTATAACCCGTGGCGGTCTCGGGTTTATTGAGCAGGGGGAAGGCAAGCAGGATATTATGGTCACCGAAGGGGGTTTGCATACGGCTCTTGATCGTGATCGAGTGATGGTTCGGCTTGGAAGTGTCAGGGCTGGACGGCAGACCGCGACGGTGATCAAGGTCGTTGAACGGTCGGGACGGAACATTGTTGGCGTTTTTTTCCGGGGCCGAAGTTTCTCTTTTGTTCGACCTGACAACCCGCGTTTTCATAGAGACCTGTTTATCCCGAGCGAAGCGACGCTTAAGGCTCGTAATGGTGAGAAGGTCGTGGCTCGGTTTGTCGCCTGGGACGATCCGCATCTGAACCCAGAGGGCAAGGTTGTTGAACGGCTCGGTGTGCCCGGAAAACCGGGGGTCGATATGCTCACCGTTATCCGCAGTCACAATCTTGCCGATAAATTCGAGCCGAATATTATTGAAGAGGCCGAGGAAGCGGCGGCCCGCTCTTATGGCTCGGAGAAAGCTCGCCGTCACGATTTTACCGCTGACTGCATTTACACGATTGATCCGGCTGATGCTAAGGACCACGACGACGCTATCTCAGTAGAGCGCACCGATGAGGGTTACCGATTGGGCGTGCATATTGCCGATGTCTCGCATTTTGTCAGGCCGGGGACCGATCTTGATCGCGAGGCCTTCACAAGAGGCAACTCGACCTACCTGCCGGGAATGGTGATTCCGATGTTGCCGGAGATTCTCTCCAATGATGTTTGTTCGCTGAAAGTTAATCGGACCCGTCTGACCAACTCAGCGCTGATTGATTTCGACAACAAGGGTGACATGGTCAAGTGGCGACGTTTCGACGGTATCATCAAGTCGAAAGCCAAACTGAGTTATGAGCAGGTAGAAGATTATTTCAACGGTAACGACGCGGCGGTGCGGTCAAAGAAAGTGCGGGCGAACTTGCTGGTTGCCAGAGAACTGGCGACGTTGCTTGCCAAACGACGGTTCGCGCAGGGATCGCTCGATTTTGATCTGCCGGAAGCTTCGATAATACTGGACGAGAGCGGTGAAGTGCTGGAGCTTGGCAGCAAGGTGCGCATGGAGTCACATCGGCTTGTCGAAGAGTTTATGCTGGTGGCCAATCGCGCTATGGCTCTGGAGGTGTTTCGGGCCGGACAGAAAATGCTGTACCGCGTACACGACCGACCCGATGATGAAAAACTGCACGACTTCTCCAGTCTGGTCGCTCGTTTTGGTCATCGATTCTCCGTGTCGAAAAATGTTCGCCCGATAGACCTGGCACATTTTCTTGAAAAAGTCAAAGACACACCCGAGGCTGATCTTATCAACGAGCTAATGCTCCGTTCTATGAAGAAGGCGGTTTATCAGGGAGAGAACATCGGTCACTTTGGGCTGGCCTTTTCGCACTACACACACTTTACATCGCCGATCCGGCGGTATCCCGATCTGCTGGTACATCGTCTGTTGCGACATCTGAAGAACGGTCGTTACCCGGTTCAGTTTGCCAAACGAGCCGGTTCTGTGATTTCAACGGTGGGCAATCATTGTTCCGAAACAGAGCGAGCATCGGAGGTCGCAGAACGGGAGGCGGTCAAAATCAAGCAGGTTGCTTACATGGCAAGGCATGTTGGCGATGAGTTTGAGGGCGTTATCTCCGGGATGATCGGGTATGGATTTTTTGTGCGGCTGGATCGTCTCGGTGTAGAGGGAATGGTGCGGGTCTCGACTATCGATGATGATTATTATCATTTCGATGAAAAACGGTACCAACTTGTGGGGCGACGGAAGCGCCATGTTTTTCAACTGGGAGATCGGATCAAAGTCGGAGTTCTCAAAGTGGACCAGGAGTTGCATGAGATAGATTTGTTCCCGGTGGCACAACGTGCAAAAACTTCGGGGAAAACGCCAAAGATGTCAGGTGGTCGGAAAAAGAAACGTTGATGGTGGAGTCTTATGGTAAGTCGAACAGTCATACTGACCAATAGTGAGAACGAATCTGCAGTCGGAGTCGATTGGAGTGAAATCGGTATGACTGTAACCGAGCTCTCGCAACTCTATCAGATTGTAAAAGAGCAAGTGATCGACCTGGTCATTGTCGAGGAAGGCCGAACCGATCTAAAGGCGCCGGTCGCCACGAGGGTGAGAAGGCTAAATGGGCTCACCGAGATTTGGAGACTGGTAACCGACGACCTCGACACTGAAGAGCTACCCGATCATCTTGATGGCGTCATTTCGGTCGGACTCGGCCAGGAAGGCATTGTCGGTAAAGTTGAGCAGATATTACGCGTCAAGCAGATGCTTGCTGATTTTGGAATTGTTGGTCGCTCGCCTCGAATCAAGGCGGTTGCAGAAACGATTGAACGAATCGCACCGACCGATGTGGCGGTTCTGATTGTCGGTTCTTCCGGTACCGGCAAAGAAGTGGTCGCGCAGGCCATCCATGCCAACTCGGAACGTCGCGGGGAACCGTTTGTGGCTATCAACTGCGGAGCGATTGCCGAAGGTGTGTTGGAGTCGGAACTGTTTGGTCATGAGAAAGGCGCTTTCACCGGTTCGGTGGGCAGACGTGAGGGATTGTTCCACAAGGCCGGCGGCGGCACGATCTTCCTTGACGAAATTGGCGAGACCAACACAAACATGCAGGTGAGATTGTTACGCGTGGTCGAGGATGGTACATACTATCCGGTAGGTTCGTCGGTTATGAGACGTGCCCACGCACGATTGATCTCGGCGACCAATCGCGACCTTGCCGAAGCAATCGATGATCGCCAGTTTCGAGAAGACCTCTATTTCCGCATTGCCGTGGTGAGAATTGTCCTGCCGCTCCTGATGGACCGCAAGTGTGACATCCAGCCACTACTGCAACATTTTTGGATGGGGAGCCCCGGCACCGACTACACCGACTCAGCGCTGGAACTATTGATAAAGTATGATTGGCCGGGGAATGTTCGTCAGTTAAAGAACTTTGCCGATCTAATGACGGCGTTCAAGCGAGGGGGGACGGTGGGCGAGAGCGACGTTGAACGATTTATTGATGAGCAACACATCACCTCTCGGCAGTTGCCGGTTTCTACCGGCAAGACGGTGGAGGAGGCCGGGCAGGAGTTGATCTATCGGGCGATCATTTCGCTCGGTAGCGAGATAAAGATGTTGCGGGACCTGCTCACATCCCACCTTCCCGGAGAACCACCCGAAACAGGTGTCGATAGTCTGGACTCAATGGATCAAAGGGGGATTAATATGGAACAGATGGAGAAACTCCTGATCGAAAAGGCGCTTGAAGAATCGCGGGGCAATCGCAAGGAAGCGGCCCGGAAACTTGGAATCGGAGAAAGAACTCTCTACCGCAAACTCAACAAGTACGACCTTAATTAATTTTGCGACGTCTGACCCTGATCATCTTAGCGCTCCTGTCGGTAGGCGGAGTTTCTGCGGTCGATCTCAGTACGATCGTGCTCAACTCAACCGAGGACTTGGAAACCGCTCTACAGTTGGGGGAGATTGATTCTGTTCAATTTCTAACGCTGAAGGAATTGCTCCTCCATGG
>DAOWIM010000013.1 GCA_030640905.1 bacterium | reverse complement strand
GAGACTTGTAAAGAACAACCAGCGAGACGCGACGGTTCCGATGGTCACCGGGGTTGTCGGTTATCATCGGGAACTTGTCGGCAAAACCTCTGACCTCGCGAATCTGGCCATCGTAAAGGCCGGAGACCTCTATCAACTGTCGGGCGGAGTTGGCCCGGTCGGCGGAGAGTTCCCAGTTGGAGTAGTTCTTACTGCTGCCAAAGGACGCATCGGTGTGACCTTCCACTACGATCCGGTTTTTCAAATTGCCCAGCTCCCGCGCGATAGTAATTAGAATGACGGCGCTTTTTTGCAACAGCTTGGCCGATCCCGGTTCAAAGAAGGCCGGCGAATCTTCAGACTCGTTTAAGATGATCCGGAGCCCCTCGGAAGTTAGCTGAATCTTGATATTCTTTTTCAGGCGTTCAAATTCGCGTTGTTTTTCCAACTCCTCCAGAATCAACTGAGCCGCCTGACTCATCGCATCCTTCTCCTTGTCGGTCGGACCCTTGCCGCCGCTGGAGTCATCTTTCTTGATACCCTGGCTTCGGTCTTCAAGCTTGACGGGCGACGCTCCGCCCTTGAGTAATCCGGCGGCGCCCTCCTTCTGGAATCTTCCGGGATCGCGGAAGTGCCCGGCAACAGCCTCTCGAACTTGAGGCGATTGACCGACCAGCCACATCACCAGGAAAAAAGCCATCATGGCCGTCATGAAATCGGCGAAGGCTACTTTCCAGGCGCCACCGTGATGCCCACCGCCATGGCCTTTCTTGATTTTCTTGATTATAATTGGCTGTTGTTTGTCGTCAGACACGAGAGCCTATTTCCGTTTTTTAGATTCATTGCACGCCCCTTCCAATTCCAGGAAATCGGGACGTACTTCGGCAAACAGTGATCTTCGGGCGAATTCAACAGCAATAACGCCGGCAACGCCTTTGTTGAATGAAAGGAGTGCGTATTTCATGCAGGAGATGTATTGTCCGTTTTCGACGTTCCGATGTTTCAAAGCGGCGGCGAGAGGGCCGACGAATCCATAACATCCCAGGATCCCGAGGAAAGTTCCGACCAGAGCCGCACCAACCTTGTGGCCGATTTCTTCGGGGGGACCGTCGATTGCAGCCATTGTGATTACAACACCCAATACGGCAGCCACGATACCGAGTCCGGGTAGCGCATCGGCCATGCTGGCAAGAGCGTCCGGCGGGCGCGCCTCTTCTTCGTGCATTGCTTCGATATCATTCTCCATCAGGTCTTCGAGGTCGTGCGGCTGGACAGCGCCGGAAATGATAACTCTCATGGTATCAGCAAAAAAGGCTACGGCATGATGGTTCTTTACGAATTTCGGATATCGCTGGAATATCTCGCTATCCTCGGGGTGCTCGATATGGTTCTCCAGCCCGACCAGGCCGTCCCGCCGTGCTACATTGAAAATCTCAAACATCATCACCAAAAGGTCCAGATAGTCCTTCTTGGCGTAGCTGCTTCCTAAGATACCTGTTACCTGAGAGATGATTCCTTTCATGACGTTTACCGGAGTGGCAATGATTAGCGCGCCGATTGCCGCCCCGCCAATAATCATAACCTCGTATGGCTGATTGAGGGCCATAATGTTGCCGCCTTCAAGGACATAACCGACGAGTACTCCACCGAGAACAATTGCAGCGCCTACAAAAATCAGCATATTGAGTCAAAAACCTGAAAATCAGGTTCTTGGCCTTCTTTTTTTACCGTTAAGCTGTTTACTCCATGTCAGTAACTATTATCGGCTTCCCTGCTGATTTCTTCAGAAGAAGGGGGCAGTTGGTTGCCGGATTGGAATAATAACTTGACCGGATCGTATGAGCGACTAAATTGTCCCGTTGTTAACAACTTTGAAACTGTCACTGCCGATTTGGAGGAATGATGCGTTTACTTACCAACAGAAGCCTGATGCTCTTTGCCGTGATAGCTGCGGTTTACCTGTTGTCGGGGATGGCCTTTGCTTCGGAGGCCGCCACCGAGGGTGCCGAGGCTGGTGAAGGTCACGGGGGGCCGGTCTTAGAAATTTTGATCCAACTGATTGTCATACTTCTGGCCGCCAAGCTCGGTGGCGATGTGTTTGAGCGTTTTAACCAACCGGCGGTCCTCGGGGAGCTTGTGATCGGGATGGTGATCGGCAACCTCCATCTACTTGGTCTCAGCTTCTTTGATGGTTACATAAACAACCTGACGCTGGAGATATTAGCCGAGATTGGAGTGATCATTCTCCTGTTTCAGGTCGGGTTGGAATCTTCGGTACGGGAGATGATGAAGGTTGGGCTGGCCTCGTTTATGGTGGCGATTTTTGGTGTCGTGGCCCCGTTCTTCTTAGGTTGGGGGGTTGGGTATCTCTTTCTTCCGACCGAATCGATTTTTGTTCACATATTCATTGGCGCGACCCTGACAGCTACTTCGGTGGGGATCACCGCCAGGGTGCTTAAAGATATTGGCAAGATAAAGACCCGTGAGGCCAAGATCATTCTTGGCGCGGCAGTGATTGACGATATCCTGGGGCTGGTGATTCTGGCCGTAGTGGCAGGAGTTATTACTGCGGTGAATAGTGGTGGCGAGGGAGTCGGCTCGATTACTATTCTCTGGATCATCGCCAAGGCCGTTTTGTTTGTTGTTGGTGCGATTGTAATCGGTTCGTTTGTGATGCCGCAATATTTCAAATTCGCGATCCGCTTGAAAGTGAAAGGCGTTTTTCTGTCTTTCTGTTTGTTAGTCTGTTTCCTGCTTTCCTATCTGGCTGGTGTAATCGGTTTGGCTCCGATCGTGGGTGCTTTTGCGGCGGGGCTGATCCTCGATGAGGTACACTTCAAACAGTTCCGCGAACGGGGTGAACATAGTATCGAAGAATTGATAGAACCGATCGCCATTTTTCTGGTGCCGGTCTTTTTCGTACGCATGGGGATGATGGTTGATCTGACGACATTCGCACAGGTGGAAATACTTGGTTTTGCAGCGACGTTGACCTTTGCCGCGATCATTGGCAAGCAGGCTTGTTCGTTGGCTATATTCGATAAGACGACGAATCGAATGTCAATTGGTCTGGGGATGATTCCGCGTGGCGAGGTCGGGTTGATTTTTGCCGGGATCGGCGCGAAGCTGATGCTGGATGGTCATCCGGTCATCACGACTGCAACATACTCGGCGGTTGTTATCATGGTGATTGTTACAACACTTGTGACGCCACCGGCCTTGAAGATATCGCTACTGCGCGGCGACAAAGCCAAAGAAGCTCTGGCTGCGGCCAAGAAATCGTAACCGCGAAACAGGCTTGCCTGATCCAGGTTTGCGTTACAGTTGTGTCAGGTCTTGATTCACCGAAGGTGGATTGTGACCTGACACATAATTCTATGTATGACAAGGGCGGCCGCAACTTCAAACTCGTCCTTGAGATCAACGGGAGTCAATTCATTGTCTGTTGGCATAGTATCCTCCATATCAAGCTTTCCTCATAAGCTTACCATAATCCACACAGTGCCCATGAACCCCATCATACCCAACCAAACAGTCCACGTCAACTCCGACAGGATATTTTTGTCCAGACGGTAGGTAATCGCGAGCCGGTCAGTTTACCACAGCTTGCGCACCTTTGATTTTTCTTTATCGATTTTCTTCCCCACCAGACGTTCCCACAACTTGATACCGGCCAGTTTCTCCACAAGCGTCGTGGAGACCTGGAAGGTGTCAAGTGGTTCATCCGATTCTTCGTTGGCCATGATAAATGACCACATGTGCAAACGCCCTTTGTTATCCTCCGTCAAAATCGATTTGAAGTAAGCGTGCGGGATTGGGATGCTTACATCATTATCGTCTTCGGTGCCTATGCTCTCGACGGCCTGATCAAAATAGAAAATAGGGCCACAAATAACGTAGGTCTCCAAAATTGTAGACTTCTCATTCAGTTCCCTGACCTTAGTTTCCAATTCTCTCCAGATGTCCCGGTTGAACTGTTTCCTCTGAGGCGACATGTTGGACAGAAGGAATGTCTCGCTATTTTGTAAATCTGTTTCTGTTTTGTTGGCGCTGGCCACAAGATGTCCACGATCGTAGCCGGAGTTCTTATAATCAACAAGGTCGGCACGGAACATCTCTGGAATTCGATAGTCTGGCCGAAAGTGATCCTTACGCTCCACTTCGGGATTCCTGGGGTCGATTATCTCCAGGGCCCACTTTGCCTGACGAAAATAGTATGAATATCCGAGTACATAATGTCTGTTAAACATGATCTGGTCCGCCGCCGGCATTCCATATCTGGTTTCGCGTTTCAAACTGGGCATGTTCATTTTTCTACTCCCTTTGAGATTGTTCTTGTCATAGGATTATGCTCAATAGCCCGACTACCCGGCAATTTGACTTGTCGCCGGATCAATGCTCTCCGATTAGACCATACTACACGTTCCTCCATACTTTTCATCCAATCAATAGAATCTCGTCACTATGCAACTGCCCAGTCCTTGATGTGAGCCAAGTTTACCTGAGTTAGGCTTGCCTGTGTTAACCGCTCGCGACCAGCGTGATTGTCTCTAATGGTGCGTTGTAAGCCCAATGTAGTCTCGTCTGTTGCCCGTTGATCACAACTTACCCTACCGAACAGTTCATGTCAAGCACCAAAGGAAGATGAACGGCTCGGGAATGACGGCGCAATTGCAGGTCAGGCCGGTTGTACTAACTTTTCTTGCTCTTGGATTTGGTTTTGGACTTGGCCGCTTTGCCGGCGGACTTGCGTGAGCGTGGTTTCTTCTTGGCCTTCTCGATCTCTTCGGCAAATATCTTCTCAAGCGTGTAGGACGATGGTGTGAAATCGAGCAGACACAATTCAAAAAGCTCATCGACACGTTCGATAAAATGGAACTTGGTTTTGCGGATGATTTCTTTGGGCAACTCTTTGAGGTCCTTCTCATTCTCTTTCGGCATGGCAACATTCATGATCCCCGCCCGGTAGGCCGCCGAGACTTTCTCTTTGACGCCGCCGACTGCCAGCACCTTGCCGCGGAGCGTCACTTCTCCGGTCACGGCAATATCATTGCGGATTGGTCGTTCCGACATCACCGATGCAATCACGAGGCACACGGTCACGCCGGCCGACGGTCCATCCTTGGGAATTGCTCCCGAGGGGAAGTGGATGTGGATATCGAATTCGTTGAAATCATTGAAGTCGATGCCGAGCACATCAGCTTTGGATCGAACATACGAATGAGCGGCCTGAATAGACTCACGCATTACTTCGCCGAGCGATCCGGTGGTGATGATTTGTCCCTCGCCCTTCATCTTCAGACCTTCAATAAACATCAGGTCACCACCGGCTCCGGTCCAGGCGAGCCCGGCGGCCGTTCCAATTTCCGGAGCGACTTCGGCTTTTTCCGGGATAAACAGCGTTGGTCCGAGATACGATTCCAGATTTTTCTCGGTAATCTGCCAGTGGTTCTTTCCCTTTTCGGCCTTAGCGAGAGCAACTTTGCGGCAGATTTTTTCGATCTGCTGCGAGAACGCCAGCAGCCCCGATTCCTGAGTATACCCGGTAATAATCTTTGCCAGGATTTTGTCGGAGAACTTCAGCTCTGATCGTGTTATTCCATGTTTCTTGAGCAGTT
>DAOWIM010000207.1 GCA_030640905.1 bacterium | reverse complement strand
GGCAAGGGAGAGGCGCGGGACTATTTTTTTGAGGCCAGCGTTGACAAGAGAAAGCCGTATGTCAATCAGCAGGTGACTCTGACGCTGAAGTTCTACATAGGTGTTCGTCACTATGGTAACCCGGAACTAACTGAGCCGTCCACCAGCGGTTTCTGGACCGAGGTGTTGGGCACAAAGAACGCCTATTATCAGATTCTCAACAACCGCCGGTACAAAGTGCTCGAACGCAAGTATGCTTTGTTTCCGACCCAAACCACTGAGCTTACTATCGGCCGGGCGACTATTCGTGCAACCGTTGCCGGAAAACGAAGTTCCCAACGCGACCCGTTCAATGTCTTTGGAGATTTTCTCGGTCGTGGGACCGATGTCACCGTAAGGAGTCAGGCAATCTCGATTGATGTCCAGCCACTACCTCGCGAGGGGCGCCCCCGGGAGTTTGACGGCACGATTGGCCGGTACAGTATCAGTGCCACTGCTGATAAGAGAGAGGTCGAGGTCAACCAGCCGGTCACGGTGACTTTTCGACTGGACGGCACGGGTAATATCAAGTCGGCCGGGGAACCGCTGATTCCGGAAAGCGACGACTTTCGTATTTATCGTGCGTCAACAAGTGAGAAGATTTCGCGCGCCAACGACCGACTCGGTGGCGCCAAGATATATGAAGAGGTTTTTATCCCGAAGAGACCGGGTGACCTGGTGATACCGGCGATCACATACTGGTTCTTTGATCCCGATGCGGGCCAATACAAGAAAGTCTCTACCCGTCCGATTAAGATCAAAGCTATCAAACCGGAGGGCTATGTGGCTTCGCCCGATGTTCCGTACGCCTCACCCGACATGACGATAAGCTCGGAGACTCGCGATATTCGTTTTATCAAGGATGATCCCGGCCCCTTTGCTCCGATTGGTCGACTGGTGCTGACCACGCCGCTGTATCTGACAGTCAATGCCGTTCCCGCGTTGATACTAGCGGCGGTTGTTGTTGTTGGGAGGCGCCGTGAAAAACTGGCTGGAAATGTGGGGCTGGCTCGATCACGGGCGGCGGGTAAGGTTGCCCTGAAACGTCTCGCAAAAGCCAACTCGCTACTTGGCCGCGACAACGCCGAAAAGTTCTATGCGGAAATCCATCTGGCTATGCTTTCATACCTGGCTGACAAATTCAATATCTCGCCGCACGGTTTGACATCGGATAGCATAAAAACGTTGCTCCTGGAAAAGAAAGCGGACTCTGATCTGGTTGAATCAATAATGGCTGTGATCAAACGGTGTGATTTTGCAAGGTTCGCTTCATCAGCACAGACGCCCGGTGACGAGAAAGAAACGCTTGAGGCCACCAGTCGGATCATCGTCAAGCTTGAGGGGGTGAAGTTTGACTAAACCGAGAACAAAACTTGTAGCTGTTGTTGTTGTTCTGCTTCTGTTGGCTGCTTGCAGTTACGGTCAGACCGAGGAGTTCGAGCAGGCTAACCGATTCTATCAAGACAAAGATTACGAAAGCGCCATCCGGCTCTACCAGGCTATTGTTGATCAGGGTCTGGAGTCGGCCAATCTTTACTACAACCTCGGCAATGCTTGTTTCAAATCTGGTGACCTGGGCCATGCTGTTCTTTACTATCATAAAGCCCGGCGACTTGCCCCCGACGATAGAGATATCGCTGACAATCTTGAATTCGCGCGACAGTTTTCACGGATTCAAATGGAAGGAGTGACGCTGAATCCGGTCAGCTCTTTCTTTGCCGATCTGGTCGGTCCCTACCATCTTGATACACTGGCGTGGATATCATCGGCTCTCTTTGTACTGTTGATGGCTTTTCTGAGTTTCCGCTATGGATTGGGGATTGCGACCGCATGGAGTCGCGGCGTAGTGACAATGCTTGTAACGCTGTTGATTGTTTCCGCAGGTTTGACTACTTTCAAATATCGCCACGACTATCTGACCCGTCGTGCTGTAATCATCGCCGAGGAATGCACGGTACGGACCGGTCCATCTGAGCAATCCGATGTCGAGCTTGAGGGAGCGCCCGGCCTTGTGGTGCAGGTTCTTTCGGAGAGATCGGACTTTTATCATGTCCTGTTTGAAAACAAGCGTCGTGGCTGGGTAAAGAAAGACCTGCTCGCGGAAATCTGAACCGGTCAACCTTCGACCTTTTATTTGACACTTCCAACATCTACTCCTATCTTCCCCTGACTTTGAGCGTAGAATCGGTGGAAAGAAGCGGGATAGCATGATTTTCAAGAAAAAACAATTCTGGGGCTCTCTGATTGCTATTGCTCTGCTGGCGTTCTGTCTCAAGAATATTACGCTCGAAGAGATGAAATCGCTCTCCCTCCGGATTGACTATGTGTACCTGATTCCGGCTGTGATCTGTACCTTTGCTTTCTACATCTTCCGCGCTGTCCGGTGGCGTTTGATGGTATCTCAGCAAAAGCCTATAACGATAGTTCGATCAATACTGCTATACTCAGCCGGTCAGATACTCAACGCCATTATGCCGGCCCTCACCGGTCAGGTAGGACGGATGTTTCTTTTTGCTAAGAAAGAAGGGCTGAAAAAGACATTTGTCTTTTCCACCATCGTGCTGGAAGTCGTTTTTGATACGATCAGTTTGATACTTCTTCTTCTGCTGACTTCGGTCTCATTTGTGTTTCCGGAGAAGTATCGGTTCGGTGGCGCCGTAGCTGCCGGTGTAATGGTCGTAGTCATTATTATACTTTACTTGATTCTGCACTATCAACGCAATATTGAGGAGTTTAGCCGACGTCATCTTAGAGACCGTCGCCCCGGTGTATATATCACAGCTAAGAAATTCATCCGATCCTTCACCAAGGGGATCGAGATGTTACGTTCCAGTCAGCATCTTGTCCGGTCGATGATCTTCTCTCTGATGCAATGGCTCACGCACATTTTGGCCATCTATTTCCTGATGCGTTCGTTCGGTTTTGGTCTGAGCTTTGCCTCGGCGGTGGCTGTGATGCTGATCAATCAGATTGCAATCATGATCCCAATAACGCCGGGCAATGCCGGTACGTTCGAGATAGTGGTGAGTACATCGCTGGCAGCTTTTTCGGTTGGTTCATCCGATGCGGTTCTCTTTGCCCTGGCCCTCCACATCCTTGATCTGTTTCCGATCTTTGTGCTTGGGTACATCTTTTTGCATAAGGAGAAAGTGTCAATTGCCGAGATCAAGGCCCGTCACGAAGACGAGTCGGTGCTTGATCGACTTTCCGAAGATGGTACGCTCATTGATGGCGAGGAACAAACATGATCAGATCGTTTCATTATGTGCCCGGTCAGGAAGTCAAGTGTCAGGAGGGCATAGCTGATTTCGACCGTCTCTTCGAGGCTAAGGACTCTATCCTCTGGGTTGATCTGTGCAAGCCAACCGATCAGGAATCGTACGTTCTGACTCATGACTTCAAGTTTCATCCGCTGGCCATTGAGGACGTTATATCCGAGAAACCCCGGACCAAGATTGATGACTATGACCGCTACTTGTTTTTGGTCTTTCCCGTTGTTGACTATATCGGTCGTGAGGAAGGCCTCAAGAGCAGTGAAATCGACCTCTTTCTCACCCGCAACACACTGGTGACCGCGCACTATGACGAACACCGTATTTTTGAATACCTGTACAGTCGAGCAGAGCGTGACGAACGGTTGATCTCGCGCGGTGCGGATTTCCTCCTGCACGCCGTTATCGATACGATTGTCGATAACTATAATACAATTCTCGACATCCTGCAGTACGAGATTGAACAGATCGAGGATGACGTTCTCGGAGCGCCCGACGAAGAAACGGTTC
>DAOWIM010000171.1 GCA_030640905.1 bacterium | reverse complement strand
GCTTAACTCCTCCGAACGGCAGACGCGGATCTGATTTTGTGAGACCATTGACAAACATCGCACCGGTCTCAATCTGTCGCGCCACCGCCTCGCCTTTGGCAACGTCGCGCGTCCAGACACTTCCGCCCAGTCCGAACGGCGAATCGTTGGCGACCTCGATAGCTTCCTCCGTATCCTTGACAGTAATAACTGCTGTGACCGGCCCGAACGTTTCTTCTTCGTAGGCTGGCATTCCTTTGGTGACATTGGTCATGACTGTCGGTTGGTAGAATGCTCCGGGTCTGTCGGCACGTTTACCGCCGCACAACAGTTGCGCGCCTGCTTTGATTGAGCGTTGCACTTGTTCGTCGAGTTCTTCGAGGAGATCGAGTCGAGCCATCGGTCCGACTTCGGTATCATCCTCCAGCGGATCACCCATTTTCATAGCAGAAAGTATCTCTACCTGACTCTCGGCAAACTCCTTAGTCAAAGATTCCACGACTATAAACCGCTTGGCGGCGATACAGCTTTGTCCCTGGTTAATCATTCTGGCTTTGGCGGCGACCTTTGCGCAGGCGGGAAGGTCAGCGTCGTCAAGGACGATAAACGGATCGGAGCCGCCCAGTTCGAGCACGGTCTTTTTCAGTTCACGACCGGCGACCGATGCTACCTGCATCCCCGCCGGTTCACTTCCGGTTAAAGTGACCGCTTTGACCAATGGGTTGGCGATAACATTCTCTACTTCGCCGGCCCGAATCAGGAGTGTTCGGAAGATATTGTCGGGATACCCGGCCTCTCTAAATATCTCTTCAAGTGCGAGCGCGCAGCCGGGGACATTGGAAGCATGCTTGAGCAATCCGCCGTTGCCCGCCATCAGGGCCGGAGCCGCAAACCGAATGACCTGCCAGAAAGGGAAGTTCCACGGCATCACGGCCAGGACGACACCGAGCGGTTCATAGGTGACCATGCTGCGGTTGGCGTCGGTGGCGATGATCTCATCGGCGAGAAAACGTTCGGCATTCTCCGCATAGTAGTCGCAGCACCAGGCGCACTTTTCAATCTCGGCCCGTGACTCGGTGATGATCTTGCCCATCTCAAGAGTCATTGTTTTGGCGTAACGCTCAACATTTTTTCTCAGGACTTTCGCCGCCTCAAGCAATAGTTCGCGCCGATGAGCGAATGTTGTTTTTCTCCACTGGCGATACTCGGAATCCGTTTCAATAATTATCTGCGCCACTTCCTCGCGGCTGTGTTCCTCGTATTCTTTGATTAGTTTGCCGGTAGCTGGATTTTCTGCCTTCATATGATCCTCACTCGCTGAAAAAGTCAAACAGAACGAATATTTACAGTACAGGATATCCTCGGATTAGACGCAACAACAATTTCTATTGGGAATTGCCTTGATAGAAGGGCTGCCATATTGGGAGATAGTGCCGTGACGAAGAACGGATACGAGAGCGGTTGTTCTACTGCTACGTCTTCCAGAGGAAACGTTTCAAGTCGATTCGGTCGGTCAGGCCAAAGGCGACCCCTTCTTTTTCCAGCAGCGCTTTCTGAAGTTCATAGCCGTGCCCCGGCTTAAGCGAGATACGACCTTCGCGGTTGATCACCCGGTGCCAGGGCAGGTTCTCTTTCTCCGACGATGTATGTAGCGCTCGCACCACCTGTCTGGCAGCTCGTGGATTTCCGGCTATCGTTGCGATCATACCGTAGGTAACAACCGAGCCGTATGGTATCTGTTGGACGGCTTCGATTATTCTTTGGTGCAGCATCTTCATTGGTATGCCTGCCTCATTCGATAGAACGAGGGGGTTGATCTGGATTGTCCCCGATCTGGTGGTGGAGGGCGGCGGTCAGTCCGAAGAGGACCGCCATGACATACCCCCCCTGTCCCCACGTCCACGCCCGCATGTACAGAAACGTAACGGCAATCAGGATCATGCAGGTATAGAGTGCTACGGCCGTTCCACAATTTGAGTAAGTCCATTTAGTGCGGTAGATTCGCTGACCAGATCTCAACCCGGCCCACACCAGCGACAACAGAGCCAGCGATCCGATCAACCCGGTTTCGGCAAGATAATGCAGGACGACATTGTGAGCAGACATCCCTTTTACTTTGTAATAGAGTGGAACGGTACGAATGTCGGGGTAAATGTCGTGAACGATCCGGAAATTGCCAATCCCGATGCCCGTTACCGAATGATCAAGAAACGTCGTCCACGCTGTTGACCACTGGATTAGACGAAGGGCAACGGTACCCTTCGGATCAGAAAACGACTCAACAAAACTCTGGTACCGTCCCAATGCGCCGGCAAAAAAGTCACTTTGAAACATTACAAATATGGCAGCCAGCAAAACGAACGGCACGAAGATCGACTTGATTGTTTTCAACGGTTGCCGGGCATTCTCGCGCTTGGCTTTTGTCCTTGCCAGCAAAACGAGAACTGGAACTGAGATAATTATGGCCACAAGTGGTGCGCGTGACTGCGAGGCGAAGATCGCCAGCCC
This sequence comes from bacterium, assembly GCA_030640905.1. Lineage (GTDB taxonomy): Bacteria > Zixibacteria > MSB-5A5 > GN15 > FEB-12 > DAOUUR01. Next base: position 3,905 of record DAOWIM010000171.1, on the reverse strand, counting down.
GATAGCGAGACAGGCCGAAGCAAGCAGCGCCTTCTCCCACCGTCGCTCGGACCAGATCATCAGGGCCAGCGCCATTGTCACGGCTATCATTGCAAGTGTTTCAAAACCGAGTGAGGCCAGGCCAAATATACGCGCCTGCCCGCCCAGTATAATAAAGAGTCCGATGTTGTAAAGGGCCAGAACGGATACCATCGCTATATAGAAGAGAAGCACTCTCCGGACCCCGATCTCAAGGGCAAACTTAAACACCGCCCGAAAAGCGAGGTAGATGACAACGATCCGGATCATCGGCACCACCGAATAACGCGGGTCGTGCGCGAAGACCGCCGAGACGAGAGTGGCTACTATCAGTATAACAAACGGCCAGTCGAACGGCGTTGACCGAATCTCCGTCCGTCGTCGCAGGAGGAAGTCGGTCGCCATCCCCATGAATAGAATCAGCATCAGAACGTCAAAGGCATGGATCGCAAAGGTTGATGTGATTCGTTGCGGCATGTAGATGCCAAGAGCAGCTATGAAAAGAAAGAACGTAACTCTTGGCGAGCAGATCAGCCAGAAGACGGCTATCGCCACCGGCATGAGCAGGGCGTACTTGGCTCGTCCCAGAGAATACAGACCGATTGCAACCGCCGCCATCAGGACGATAGTAATCCAGATCACATACTGGGGGGCACGGGGGGAATATATCTCGCCCAGATTTGTCTTGAGACTGCGAGCCAGTTCGGTCATGGCCTTAAGTTACAAAAAAAACCGTGCGTGGCAACTACTCTAAGGAGAGTGTTGATAAAGCGTTCTTGCTATGAATTTGCTGTAGCGTGGGGTTGAGGACGGGCGACGTAAAGCCGCCCTCTACGCGGGACGTTAGCCCCTCCTCGCGTAGCGGCGGGCCTCGTGTCCGCCGTCATAGCCTCGCTATAAAGAGTACTACTTGTCAGGCGAAGGCGGCAGGTCATTCGCCGCGGCGAACTGGCGCGAATCTGCAAGATCCACTGCAACGTGCGGTTGAAATTTTATCAACAAGCTCTCAAGAGGAGGGCGCGACACAAAAAAACAGAATCCCGAAGAACTCTGCTTGTGGTTTACAAAAGATGTAACTGACTGCTATTCCAGTTGACCATAATGGCGGCGGTCGGCCGCATAAGACGGGTGCGGATGTGGTCCGATGGGTACCAGATCATCCAACCAGTAAGCTTTGTCGTCGCGACGGTAGATTAGGAACCGTTCGTCATCGGTCGCGTGTCTGGCGCGATGGTATCGCATGTAGATGCGGCTGTCGGTCAGGCCAACAATCTCTACTTTGCCCGACTCGTGAGACATCACCATCCGGGCCCGTTTAGCCAGTCCACTTACCCGTCGTTTGGCTTCGCGGAAAATTCGATGCGCACGTACCAGCGGCACCGCAAACTGTTTGTTACCCTCAGTAGGACGGCATTGGAAGATGTAGTAAGGTGGTACGCCGATATAGGAAAGCCTTTGCATCAGTTTGGCCAGTCGCTCCGGAGTGTCGTTGACCCCGCCCAGCAGTGGTGTCTGGTTAACCGCTTCGACACCGGCCTGCTTCAGCAGCACCATCGCTTCGATTGCCGGCCGGGTCAGTTCCTGGATGACGTTGAAATGAGTCATCATGTAGATTCGTCTGGTTGGCGTGCTGTAGCGGGCCAGCATGGTGAGCAGTTCCGGGTCATCAATAATGCGCCACGGATTGAACGATGGCATCTTGGTACCGATACGGATGATCTTGACATGGTCGATCTCTCGAACGGAACGAATAACATTTTCCAGCCGTCGAGTAGAAAGCAACAGCGGGTCGCCGCCGGTCAGCAGAACGTTGGTGATCTCTTTGTGGCGGCGGATATACTTGATACCTTCGGAAACGTCGGTGACCACCTCGTCGTTGTCGTCCTGGAAAAGCCGCTTTCGGAAGCAGAACCGGCAAAAGGCTCCGCAGACTTCGTTGCAAAGCAGGACTGCGGTACTGGAGTATTTGTGCTGGGTGCCGGGGGCGACATAGTTGCCCTGCTCGTTGGAAGCATCAAGATCGCCAAACGGCTCCATCTCGGCTACTTGTGGAATAACGATACGGCGGATCGGGTCATCGGGGTCGTTCCAATCGATCAAACTCAGATAGTAGTCGGTGGCGCGGAACTTATAACGGTCGACCACCGGCGCCAAGGCGCGCCGAGTCTCCTCGGACAATCCCTTCACCTGATCCAGTCTGTTTATGTACCGTACTTTCGCCATTGAACCAACTCTTTCCGAATCGAGCAATATTAATCCTTAACCACCGGTTTCGGGTGGCGGCCTCAGCATCCCGTGCCATAGATAGTAAGTGCGCCTGAAGCCTGAGAAATTAGTAGGCTCTATAATTAACAACAGTTCGGGGGCATTGTCAAGTTCCCGACGACGGGCCAAATATCAGTCTTTGATCAGCGCGCCGGGGTTGCCGAGCCGACGTAACAATATATCATGCATCAACTTAACGCCAATAGACTGCCACCATTTGGTTAGGTTCCACTATATATACGTGCGAAATCAATGAATTATTCGGAAAATCGGGAAAATCACCGGTCTCATAGACCGGCGGGCGTCGTAATTACTTGATTAGCACCAGCTTACCAATCTGAGTGCCGTGCTCTGAGACGACTACCCAGTAGTACAAACCGGAGACCAGAGCTTGCGTGTTTCGTGTAATCATGCTGAAGCGTTCAGTTGAGGCTGTGGCGCTTCCGGTCGGTTCGTCATGCTCGATCTTGCGGACAAGGTCGCTATCGATTGAATATATTGAAATAGTGCATCGATTTGGAAGATTGGCAAAATAGATGTTGCGGGCGCGGTCGGCGGACAGTTCGGTATTGCGGTTTTCGTACCCGTCACCAAAGTCAAAGAAATTGCCCGCGATGCCATTGTTGTTAGAGATGGTATACAATCGACCGTTGTTGTGAATGTGGTCTCTGATATCCGGCCGAGTGGTCGTCTGAGCCTGATTGGAGTCGGAGCAAGTCAGTGATCGTCGTTAACGATCGATAGGCCGTACACACACTACCCGCTTTTCACCTCAGTGGGCCGATCAATTACCTAAGAGACAGCCACAACAATGTTAGTGTCCAATTTTGAAACTATTGAGAGACAAAAACTTGTTGACACAATATTGGGTGCCGCGTTATTTCCAGCTTTGGTAAGGACCGATGGACGAAAACAATAAGCCGCGGCCTTCTCGACCCAAAAGCAAGCCGACCAGAGATTTGAGACAGGTGAGTCTGCTGGCGACGGTGCCGGCTATGTTGGTGGCCGCCCCGTTGGTTGGGTTTTTTGCCGGCAAGTGGCTCGATACCAAGTTTGACAGTGAGCCAACGGCAATGATTATTGGAGTTATTCTCGGGTTTGCTTCGGCAGGCCTGGAAGTGTCGTACCTGGTGAAAAAATCGTCGGCCATCGAGAGAGAGAAAGAAAAAGAGAAAGACGAGAGCAAATTTGGGCATTGATTTTCTAAATCGTACTTTCCGGACGACAGCAGCTTTGCTGCTGATTTTTGTGCCGTTTGGTTTCTATTATTTCGGTTTTTATCAATCGCTGGCTATTCTCTCCGGCGGCATCTGGGGTATTCTCAACGTCCTGTTCATCACTCGGCTGGTTCAGTCAACTATCCGTGCTGAAGGAGCCCAGACTTCAAGAGCGGTCGCTTTTGCTCTGATCAAATTCCCGGCGCTGTATGCAGCTGGATATTTCTTGTTGAAAGTACCGCAGTTCAATCCGATTCACCTGCTGATTGGTTTTTCCTTGTTGTTGGCGGTGATGGTGCTGAAAGTTCTGGGGCGGCTCTATCTTGGCCTTGATAACTCGGCGCACGAAAACGAAAAGCTACAGAAAGTGCATTGATGATTAGTTCGGCTTGTCATATTCTCTGT
>DAOWIM010000194.1 GCA_030640905.1 bacterium | reverse complement strand
TATCCTAATCCGGTTGTTGATGGTGTCGTTACGGTGCGTTATTTCCTTGGCGAAGATGCCCGCAGGGTGGACTTGACCATGTATGATCTCTCCGGCGAGGAGGTGGATCGGCTCAGCGGACCAACCAGCGGTGGCGTTGACAATGAGACGATATGGAACTGCGGCACGGTGACGCCGGGTGTTTATCGATGCATGATTGAGGTCAATTTCGACGGTCGGAAAGAAACAGCGTTTACGGACATCGCGATTATCAGATAGGAACGAATGATGAGAACTGCACGACAAATTAGACAGCAAGTAATCATAGGGATAGTGTTGGCGTTCGTTCTTGTCGCTGGTGGGAACGCTTCGGTTGAACTGAAATCTTCAGTATTTGAAACTGAGTTGCAGGCGGTACGGTATCAGCAGTCGGTGGCGGCTGTTGGTGAATTCGATGAAATCACTGTTGGTGACGATGCAGGAGACGGCTTGACCGATACTCGTGAGATGGTCAAACCAAAATCTGCAACCAAGGCGTTTCTTCTGTCGTTGGCGGTGCCGGGATTGGGGCAGTACTACTATGGTAGTCGCGTCAAACCGTTCGCGTTTCTTGCGGTCGAAGCGTTGGCCTGGGGAATGAACATCAAACTCAACAACGATGCCGACGATATCACAGCCGAGTTTGAGGCGTACAATCGCGCCCACTGGAGTCAGAGCGACTACGAAACATATCTGCTGTGGACATACGGAAAAGGTGATGATGACTCTCTGGGGTGGGTTCAAGCTATAAGTCATCACATTCCCGATACTCGTACCCAGCAATACTACGAAATGACCGGAAAGTATGATCAGTTTGCCTGGGGTTGGGACGACGCCGTCTATCAAGGTAACCATCTGACCGACTATGACAATTCCGACAATCCTCCTCCGCCACTGGATGTCGGTACTGCCTATTCGGCGCGACGTATGGCGTACGAACAACGTCGTCATGATGCTAATGAGAAGTATGATCAGGCCAAGAAGATGGTATACGTAGCAATGGTTAACCATCTCTTCAGCGCCTTTGAGGCGTATTTCGTTACCAAGAGCCTTAACGCGAAAATCCCAAGTGGGAAGCAGGCGTTTTCACGTCTGAACGTACGAGCCGACTTGAGATCTTTCTATACCAAACAGGACACTCCATACATGAGAGTGTCATACAAATTCTGAGGCCAATGATTAGATTTTGTTCCACATGTCTGTTGCTGTTGCTGGTCCACGCGAGTTCCGGGCTGGCCGATATAGTCGTTGCTGAAACCCCGGTCAATGCGATGATGCGATCCAGCCTTTTTGCCGCCGGTGACAACGAGGACGGTTTCGACGCGCTGGATAGCGACCGTAAAGCCGATGGGTTTGAGTCGCTCCAGTCGACTTCCGGTGGGAACAAATCCAAATGGAAGGCTGGTCTCTACTCGGCGCTGCTGCCCGGTCTGGGCGAGTACTATGTTGGACAAAAAGGTAAGGCTAAGATATTTTTTGCGGTAGAGGCGACCAGTTGGATCAGCTTCATCTCATTCCACACGTACAGTCGTTGGAAAGAGGATGACATGATGAAATTCGCAGCCGAAAGGGCCGGGGCGGATCTTGAGGGAAAAGATGACACCTTCCGCGATCTGGTTGGTTTCTACGATGATATCGACCAGTACAATACTCGTGGTCGTGTCGATGATCCTGAACGGCCGTATTATCAGGATAACTCGGAATACCACTGGGCCTGGGCCGATCCAACCGATCGCGCGACTTATCGCAGCCTGAAAAATCGTTCACGTGAAGCATCCCGTCGCAGAGATTTCATGATTGGTCTGGCGGTGGTCAATCGGATCGTCTCGATCATTGATGCCGTGCGCGATGCCGGTCGATCACTCCGCAAGATTGATGGGTCGTTTTCTCAGGCGACAGGAATTCAGTACCGGGTGGACATAAATCCTCTCGATAACGACCGACCAATCGCGGTAACACTCTACAGAAAGTTTTGAAAACTACGGCATGGAAGCCATGGTTCAGCGTCTGTTTCTGTTTACATTGCTGATCGTATCGTGCGGCGGCGGACCGCGTTCTGGTATTGAAGAGAAAGCGCCTTCCCGCATCCCCGCATACATTCTGGTAGAAGAAGAAATCTCAGGGCGTATCCTCGGGCAGAAACTCAACTGTCCGTTCGGACTGGCTATTGACGAGGAGAATCGAATGGTTGTTTGCGATGCCGGGAATGACCGCCTCATTCGATTTGATTCCAACTTCAAGCCTGTGTTTGAACGAGGGGGACCGGGAGGTGAAGCGGGATTGTTGAACAATCCTTCGCATATGATATTTGACACCGACCTGAGCCTCCTTGTCTCCGACGAGGGCAACCGCCGGATTGTTCGCCTCAACCGTCAACTTAATTTTGTCGATGAAATATACTTCTACGATCAGGATGATCCGATCAAGTTCGGTGCTGCCGCAGGGGTAGCGGTGACCGGTTACGGCGAAGTATGGGTTGCCGATCGCGAGAAAAATCAGGTTGCCATCTTTGATAATGTCGGCCAGTTTGATCGCTTTGTCGGTGACTTCGGTTACAGCGGTGGACAGCTCAATCAACCGGAAAAGATACTGATTGATCAGGAAGGCAATTTCGTAGTGTGTGATGCGGGCAACAGTCGGTTGGTTGTCTATGATAGCTACGGCAATTTTGACTACGACATTGTTGGTGACAATCTGGTTTACCCGATTGCGGCGGCCCAAGACGGCAGGTCATTCTGGGTGTTGGACAATGCCACGGCGCAGGTGACATTGATTGACTATTCCGGCGCCGTTCGGTTCATTGCCGGACCAACGTTGATTGGCAACAGAATTCCTCTGAAAGAACCAACTGACTTGACGATGTGTCACGATGGGCGGATGGTGATAGCCGATGGCGGCAATGATCGTGTCCTGATCTGTCGTGTCGTTTACGACTCCGAGTAGGTGGTACGCCATGCGGCACGGCCGGTCTGTCAGTAGGAAATGGAGAACGGCATGTCGGGCAGGTATTCTGGCGGCGGTGGTGACCTCGTCGACCTCTCTGCAGGCACGGACTGTCGTTACGCTGACCGGCGAGGATATCCCGCCTTCCTATGCGGTGGGGTCTCAACTCATTTTCGATCAATCTGATTCTCTCTACCTTAGTGGCCGCCTGCTTACACGCGGTGAGGACTACCATCTTGATA
>DAOWIM010000026.1 GCA_030640905.1 bacterium | reverse complement strand
GTCTATCGTTCGCGACGGTCACCTTCGGGGCCGGTTCATATCAACTGCATGTTTCGTGAGCCTTTGGTTTCAAACAACACGGCAGCTTCAGAAACTGGAGGCGACTTAGTCGCATGGCGTGAGTCCGGGGCGCCCCTGACCGCGTACGGCAGCAGTCTGATGGCGCTTGATGATGCCCAACTGCAGGGCATGGCGGGATTCCTCGGCGATGAGCAAAACGGAATCCTCGTTGTTGGACGATTACAATCTGAGCGCGAGCGCGAAGCTGTCCTGCGACTGGCTCGTCGTCTCAACTGGCCGACCCTTCCCGATATTTCATCGGGCCTGCGACTGGGCATAGAAGATAAGTGTGTTGTTCCATATTATGATCTGATATTACTGTCGCTCTTCTCCGGTCTGTCCGGTTGCAAAACCGTCTTGCATCTTGGTGGGCAGGTTACATCCAAACGTCTCCTGCAACTGCTCGACAGTGACCATATCGAAAACTACATCCGGGTGGCCGAGCATCCGTACCGTCACGATCCAAATCATCGAGTCACCAGTCGCATCGAAGCAAACCTCACCGACACCTGCTTTGCGCTGGCGGCTCTGATCGACAGTTCGGAAGCTTCCCCTATGGCGACCGTGCAGAAGCAATCGGCGGCGGTTGATCGCATTGTTGAAGACATGACTTCGCAGGGGAACCTCAACGAACCGGCCGTCTGTCGGCTAATCTCAAAGAACATTCATGACCTCTCCGCCCTCTGGCTGGCCTCCAGTTTGCCTATCAGAGAGATGGACAGTTTCGCGTCTTTCTCGGGACCGGCTGTTCCGGTCGGGTGTAATCGTGGCGCCAGTGGTATCGATGGTACGATTGCCTCGGCGGTTGGATACGCACGCGGGCTTGATCGACCGGTGACGGTTGTGATCGGCGACCTGGCGTTTCTGCACGATTTGAATTCGCTCAGCCTGGTTCGCAACTCGACTCAACCGATAATCATTGTGGTGCTCAACAACAACGGTGGCGGGATATTCTCGTTCCTGCCGGTAGCCGAAGAGAAAGATGTCTTTGAGCAATTCTTTGCCGCTCCCCATGACCTTGGTTTTGAATCGGCGGCGAAGATGTATGGTCTCAACTATTGCCACCCCGGCACCCGCGATGAATTTGTTGCCTGCTACACCGACGCGCAGAAGGCAATCGGAAAAGTAACTTCGTCAATCATCGAAGTTACATGTGACCGTCAGGAGAATTTTGACCTACAGCAGGAAATCGCGCAGGTCCTCGGCAACGTACTCGATGAGTTGTAACTGCTGATGGCATCGCCGTACCATTTTCATCGGATCGAATCGGGTGCGACCGATCTCCCACCGCTGCTATTTCTTCACGGTTTTCTTGGATCAGCAACAGACTGGGCCGGGCCCGATGGTGTCATTGAGCATTTTCACGATCAGTTCCACTGCATCGCCATTGATTTGCCCGGTCATGGCCGGACGGTTGTCGATGGTTCCGATGATTACTACCGGATGGAAAACGTGACTGAAGGTCTCTGCGAAGTGGTACAGTCGTTGACAGGTGACAAGTGCGACATCGTCGCCTACTCGATGGGCGGAAGGTTAGCCCTCTACATGGCGGCGAAATATCCGCAATTTTTCAGGCGGATCGTGCTGGAGTCAGCCTCGCCCGGCCTGGAGAATGAGACAGAACGACATGGACGACTCGATGCTGACCGGATTCTTGCCGACCGAATCAAGCGCGAACCGCTTGAAGCGTTTCTCAATTTCTGGTACGACCAACCGCTTTTTGCTACCATGAAGCGGGATTCAGACAGGTTGCAGGCGCTTATGAAAAGACGGATGGAGAACAATCGGGCCGAATTGAGTCGTGCCTTGCGGGGATTATCGATCGGAGCGCAACCGTCGCTCTGGGAAAAACTTGGCGAGATTGATTGCCTAAGCCTCTTGATAGCTGGAAGAGAAGATGCTAAATTTGTATCGATAGCCGAGGCGATGGTCGCACGCGGTATGAAGGCGCAGGTGACGGTTGTTGAGGATTGCGGACACAATGTCCATTTTGAAAGACCGGAACAGTTTGTGCGGGAAGTGCAACGTTTCCTTACCAACGATAGTTCGAGTTTGGATAGCGATGACTGAGAGGTTGATATGGCGAAGATAGAATGGATCGAAGCGGGTAGTTATTCTGATATCAAGTACGACAAAGCCGAGGGGATTGCGAAAATTACGATTAACCGTCCCGACGTACGCAACGCTTTTCGTCCGCAGACGGTTTCCCAGATGTCTCAGGCGTTGGCCGAGGCTCGCGAGGATGCCGAGATCGGTGTGATAATTCTCACCGGTGAGGGTAGCGATGCTTTCTGTTCGGGTGGCGACCAGAGAATCAGGGGAGAGGCCGGATACAAAGATGGCACCGGCGTTCATCGGCTCAACGTGCTCGATTTTCAGAGACAGATGCGTACCTGCCCGAAACCGATTATCGCGATGGTGGCCGGCTATGCAATCGGCGGTGGTCATGTTCTGCACCTCATGTGTGACCTGACTATCGCGGCGGACAATGCGGTTTTTGGCCAGACGGGTCCACGGGTTGGTTCGTTCGATGGCGGTTATGGCGCCAGCTACATGGCACGTATCGTTGGTCAGAAAAAGGCGCGGGAGATCTGGTTTCTGTGTCGTCAGTACAATGCCGACCAGGCGCTTGAGATGGGATTAATCAACACCGTCGTACCGTTGGAACGATTGGAAGAGGAAACAGTTCAATGGTGCCGGGAAATTCTGGCCAACTCACCGATTGCAATTCGTTGTCTGAAAGCTGCGCTCAATGCCGACTGCGACGGTCAGGCCGGGCTGCAGGAGCTGGCCGGTAACACCACCATGCTCTTCTATATGTCAGAGGAAGGTCAGGAAGGTCGCAACGCTTTTGTTGAAAAACGAAAACCAGATTTCTCCAAATTCCCCCGACGTCCCTGAAACGGGAGGCGTAAGTCTCTGGGTATTGGCCGCCCGTCCGAAAACACTCTGGGCGGCGGTCGCGCCGGTTATGATCGGAACCGCGTTGGCCTACTCCGACCGCTCTGAGTTTTGGCTGGCCGCTCTGGCTGCGTTATTGGGTGCGGTGCTGATCCAGATAGGGACCAATTTTGCAAACGACTATTTTGATTACAACAAAGGCGCCGACACCAGTCAACGGCTCGGTCCGGTCCGGGTAACTCAAGCCGGTCTGGTCTCGCCCGGCACAATGAAACGAGCCACAGTAATTGTATTCACGATGGCGTTGCTGGTTGGTGTCTATCTCGTGTGGCGCGGCGGCTGGCCGGTGGTCGTAATCGGACTGCTGTCAATCTTGTTTGGCGTCCTCTACACAGCCGGACCGTTCCCACTTGCCTACAACGGTCTCGGCGAGATATTTGTCCTGATCTTTTTTGGACCGGTCGCAGTCGCCGGCACTTACTATGTGCAAGCGCTGACCATCACCCCTGAGGCAATTATCGCCGGGCTTGCGCCGGGTCTTTTTTCGGTGGCAATCTTAGCAGTCAATAACCTGCGTGACATCGTAGGGGACCGTGCATCCGGCAAGAAAACACTGGCAGTGCGGTTCGGTGTTCGGTTTGCTCGATGGGAATACGCAACGGCGGTAATTGTTGCCGTGTTGGTACCGTTACTGTTGGTCCTGCGTCAACCGGATCATCGGTGGGCGTTACTCAGTCTGTTCGCTTTGCCGATTGCGGTCCCAACTGTTGCGAGTGTTCTTCGTGGCACCGAAGGACGCGCCTTAAACGATACCCTTGCCGTAACCGGTCGACTGCTTCTGTTTTTCAGTGTCCTTTTCTCGATTGGATGGCTGCTGTGATTGTTACCGATTGCAAACTGTATCGCTACCGAATCCCTCTGGTGTGCCCTCTAAGTTTGAAAAGTGAGACGTACACCGCACGTGACGGACTTATTCTCAAACTGTTTGACTCTGAAGGCAACAGCGGCGTCGGTGAAATTGCGCCCCTGCCCGGTTATAGTCGGGAGAATCTTGATCAGGCGGAACAGCAGACCGGCCGACTGCTTCGATCTCTCCGCGATAGCCGGTGGGAATCTCTGCGGGCGATTGATGATATCGACACGCTGGTTTCGACTGTGGTGCAGACGAGTATTACTGATGCCGCGCCATCGGTTGAGTTTGGGTTTGTCGCAGCGCTCTGGACATTCTTGGCAGCCCGGAACGGTACTCCATTGTTTGTCGGGAGCACAAAAGAGTATGTTTCGATAAACGCATTGTTAACCGGCGATGAAGACACCGTTCTGAGCCGAGCGGCAAATCTTAGGGAACAGGGCTACACCTGTTTCAAGCTGAAAGTTGGCGGGCGAACGGTAGATGATGACGTTCGTTTGGTGCACCAATTACGGGAAACATTAGGTGATCGGTGTGACCTTCGTCTCGATGCCAACCGCGCGTGGGGCATCAATGATACCCTATCGTTTCTTAAGCAAGTTGCTTTGTGTGGCATCGAACATATCGAAGAGCCGGTTGCCACGTTTGATTTTTTGCGAGAGTTGCTAAACTGCGGGAGACCGGCCGTGCCGATAGCATTGGATGAAACGCTGGTTGAGGTCGGTTCGGTTTTTCAACTCGAGAAATTAGGACCCGCGTTAGACCATGTCTCTGCACTAGTGATCAAGCCGACTCTTTTGGGTTTTGGCCGGGCGCATCAATTTGTGCGCCTGGCACGGGAGCGGAAGATCCCGATTGTGATCAGCTCATCGTTTGAAGGCCCGGTCGGCATTTCATTTCTGGCCCAGATGGCGGCTGTCGCCAACCGTTTGGACGTTGCCGCAGGCCTCGGCACCCTTGATTGGTTCCCGCCGCAGTGCCACCTTTCCGGAACGGAGTGCGGCCGGATCGATGTCAGATCTGTTCCAGGGATTGAAAAGCTCGATCAACGCTGGCTGAGTGAGGTAGAACTCGGTGACTAAGATTGCCTGCCCTCTCAGCGTTGCGGCCAAAGAGTTTGCCAACCATCCGGCCATTGTTACCGATGATCAAATCCTTACTTACTATCAGTATGATTCAGCCGTAAGCAGTTTTGCCCACAATTTGGCTGACAGGGGTGTCAAAAGTGGTGACCGGGTTGCGATCATCTCAAACTCCGGCGCTTCCTATCCAATAGCGATACTGGCGATTATCAGAGCCGGGGGCGTGGCGTGCCCGATCAGCACGCGGTTTCCAAGTGAGCAACTCCAGTCGATCATGGAGACAATAGCTCCGGATTTTATGCTGCTCGGACGGAAGTATCAGAACCTGACCGGAGTACTACCCAGACAGTCGATCATCATTGAGGATCTGTTCGAGAATCAAGCCAGCCAGAACTCGAATACCGATAAGATTGATCTTGAGATGGAAGCTACCGTCATGCTCTCATCGGGAACGACAGCTCAACCAAAGGCAATTGTACATACCTATGCCAACCATTACTACAACGCGTTGGGATCGAATGAAAATATTGTTCTGGCACCGGGTAACCGGTGGCTTCTGTCGTTGCCTCTCTATCATGTTGGCGGTCTGGCTATTGTTTTTCGAGCTCTCCTCTCCGGCGTGGCTGTTGTCATTCCGCCAGCCGGAGTTGATCTTGCCGAGGCGATCAGGCGATACTCGCCGACTCATATTTCGCTGGTGTCGGCACAGCTGAAAGGGCTACTGCGTGACGACAGTTCGACGGATCGTCTGAGAAAACTCCGCGCAATCCTTCTCGGTGGTGGGCCAGCATCGGCTGTAACTATCGGCAATGCGTTGGAGCAGCGTCTGCCGTTACTGACAACTTATGGATTGACTGAGATGGCATCGCAAGTGACGACTTCACAGGTGGCAACGTCACAAATGACAACGTCACAAGTGACGACATCGGGGAAGATGCTTCCGCATCGCGAAGTCAGCATCTCCACCGACGGTGAAATCCTCGTGCGAGGAGCCTGTCTGTTCAAGGGTTATCTTATCAACGGCAAAGTATCTACACCGACGGTGGACGGCGATGGTTGGTTTCATACCGGTGATCTGGGTAGTGTCGACAACGATGGCTGCCTGACTGTCACCGGGCGCAAAGACAACATGTTTGTTTCCGGCGGTGAGAACATCTATCCGGAAGAGATCGAGCGCGTCTTATTGGAGTTGCGCGGAATCGAAGAAGCAGTTGTGGTGCCGATCAACTATGCCGAGTGGGGGCAACGCCCGGTGGTTTTTATCCGGTATGGGGAAGAGAAGCCAACCGAAACAGAACTTAAATCGCTCGTTGAGCGTCGTCTGCCGAAATTCAAGATTCCTGATTGGTTTTACGATTGGCCTGTTGCAGGTGATCAGGTGTCCGGCAAACCGGACCGCTGCTATTTCAAGCGATTGGCAACAGAGATATCGAACCGGCAGGAGCCTACTTGATCGCTTCCAATTCGGTGCGAAGTTCCTCGGGGAGCCGGATTTTCTTGCCGGTATCTTTGGCGATAGCGACATGGACCGTTCTCAGTTCTCCGGCTAAACGGCCGTCGGAGTCAAGAATCTCATATTTCAGCACAAACGAAGTCCGGCCGATTTTCTCCGCCGTCAATTGAACTTTCGCCGACCCGGATATCGCCAGACTCTGTTTGTAATCAGCTTCAGCGTGGGCGATTAACAGGAGGAGGTTGTCATTCTGAATAATCCGATCAAACCCAAAGCCAATTGATTTCATAAACGCCTCGTAGGCATCATGGGCGATATCGAAGTACCGGGCGAAAAAAACTACCCCGGCGGCGTCAGTCTGGTGCAACTTCACGGTCGTATCATAAGTAAACATATTATGTCCCTGCTTCTTAAGAATTCTCACCCACAACTGTCCTTAATGCACTATATTGCCGCCTTTGCGGCCTGACAATGAAAGCAAACATCATAGAACCTTAAAGTAATTCAGGAGCACCTGCGATGCAAAAACAAAATCTGATCCGCTTCTCGGCGATTCTCGCAACTGCGCTGATTCTCGCGGTCGGCTACGTGCCGGTCTGCGCCGAAACCAGCGGCATCCCTCAACGTTCGGAAATCGATCCCAAGTATCAATGGGATGTCGATATCTATCCCGACCTCGATGCCTGGGAGGCCGATTTCACCTTTCTTAAGGAAAACATCTCCCGTATTGATCAATTCCGTGGTCGGCTGGGCGAATCACCCGAGACTTTTCTGGAGTGTACGAAGCTCTCCGATGAACTCTGGATACGCGCTGACAATCTGTATGTTTATGCATACCTGAAACTCGACGAAGACACCCGGATAAGCACATACCAGGAGCTGGCCGGCCGGTCGGTTGGTATCCGTGCCGAGTTGTCCGAAGCAACTGCCTTTATCGAGCCGGAGCTGCTCACACTTGATGACGAGAAGCTTCGTTCGTATGTCAACGCCAGCGATGAGTTGAAAGTCTACAGCCACTATATTGAAAACCTGATCCGCCAGAAAGAACACATTCTCTCCGCAAAGGAAGAAGCGCTGCTCGCCCTGGCTGGACCGGCACTCCGGGTATCATCGGAGATATTCGACAGACTAACCGATGCCGACATGACCTACGGCAGCATTTACGACGAGGACAGCAATCTGGTCGAGCTTACCCATGGGCGTTATTCCCGGTTCATGGATTCACCCGACCGGCGGGTTCGTCGTGATGCCAGCAATACATATGTCCAGAGCTACGTTGATCATATCAACACTCTTGCGGCCACGCTGGGTGCATCGGTCAAGCGTGACCATTTCCTGATGAAGGCCCGCGGGTACAACAGTTGCCTTGAAATGGCTATGGCCCAGAACAACATCCCAACAGCCGTCTATCAGAGTCTGATCGATGCCGTCAATGCCAACCTCCCGACCTTGCATCGTCTGGCCAAGCTTCGCAAGAAAGTACTGGGGATTGATACTCTCTATCGGTACGATCTCTACGTGCCTCTTGCCGCTGAATCTCGCAAAACCTACACATATGATGAAGCCATCGAGCTCAACCTAAAAGGTCTGGCTCCTCTGGGCGAAGAGTATGTCAGCATGTTGAAAAAGGGTTTTGAATCGAACTGGATCGATGTCTACGAGACCGAGGGCAAGAGTTCGGGCGGCTACGAATGGGGAACTTATACCTCGCATCCTTTCGTTCTTTTGAACTTCAACGGAACTATGGACTGGGTGTCGGCTCTTTCCCATGAGATGGGTCACGCGCTGCATGACCATTATGCCTATAAGACGCAACCGTACGTCTATGCCGACTATTCGCTTTTCCTGGCCGAAATTGCCGCTATCTGCAACGAAACATTGTTCATGCGGTATATGATCGACCATGCCGATACCAAAGAGGAGAAAATTGCCCTCCTCAATAGCTGGATAACGGCGATCAAGGGAACGTTCTTCACGCAGGTGATGTTTTCAGAATTTGAACAGGCGATTCACGGTCATATCGAAAACGGTGGCGCTTTCTCGGTTGAATATTTCCGCAAGACGTATAGAGACATCTACCAGAAATACTGGGGACCCGATCTCGTTATCCAGGACGTCGATGATATCAGCGGTATGAGGATCGGTCACTTTTATCGCCGGTACTATGTCTATCAGTACGCCACCGGGATGGCCGCCGCGCAGGTGATGTCCCAGCGGATACTGGGCGAGGGAGAGGACTATCTTGATGATTATTTCAAGTTCCTCAAGGCCGGGAGTTCAAAGTACCCCGTTGATGTGCTCATGGATGCCGGTGTTGATATGACCTCACCAGAAACATATGAAGTAACGATACAGCTCTTTTCCAGCTTGATTGACGAGTTGGAGCAGCTTCTCGACGAGAAGTAAACTCATTTACCTGACTGTTCGGAAAGGCGGCCAGCGGTCGCCTTTTCTTAATTGTGTTCGCGCCGTCGCGATTCATTTCGTACTATCATAGTCAGACAATATTATGAATGACTCTTCCAACATGTGGCAGCAGCCACTATTTGACTGTAACTGCTGCCCCCGACACTGTGGCGTTGACCGTCGCGAGCAGGGCAAAGGATTCTGCAATGCCGGAGTGGATTTCGCAGTCAGTTCGATCTGCCGTCACATGGGCGAGGAACCGGTTCTCTCCGGGACCGGCGGTATCTGCAACATCTTCTTTGCCCATTGTAACCTTCAGTGCATCTATTGCCAGAATTACCAGATCAGCGATAACAAAACCCCGCACCAGTTCTTCTATACTACCCTTGAAAATATCATCGAGGAAATCGAAGCGATCCTTGACTCCGGCGCCAGAGGTGTCGGCTTTGTTTCGCCATCGCACGCCCTGCCTCAGATGCACCGGATAATTGAGACACTCAATGCTAACGGCCGAAACGAAACTTACGTTTTCAATACGAACGGTTATGACAAAGAAGATACGATCAAGTCGCTTGAGGGCACAATCGACGTTTACCTGCCAGACATGAAATATCGCGACGGCGATCTTGCGCACGAATTCTCCGGTGCGAAGGATTACCCCAAAGTGGCCGCTCGGGCGCTCAAAGAGATGTTTCGCCAAAAGGGTGCCGAGATTAAGCGCGACGATGACGGGCTGATTACCGACGGGATGATCATCCGTCATCTGGCTCTGCCTGATCAAGTTGACAACAGCAAAGCCGTTCTCCGATGGATCGCCGAGGAGCTTTCGCCCGACGTATATATCTCACTGATGTCGCAATATCATCCAACGCCGCGGGTGGCCGATCACGCTACCCTGGGGCGACTTCTCAAGGTTCGTGAATACGATGAGGTCTTGCACGAGTTCGAGCGGCTTGGTTTTCATCGCGGCTGGGTTCAGGACCTCTCCAGCCCGCAACATTACTTACCCGATTTCGATGAGGACCACCCGTTTGAGCGGTAACGATCACACTCCACCTCGACCTTTAATTGACACGCCCTCTCCGGGCTACTATGTTGTTAATCCAAATGAGTAAAGACAACAATAGACAGATGATCCGAACCCGCACGATTACAATAACAATTACACTAATCCTGACCGCGCTGGTGTCCTGTATGGCCGAGCCGGTGTGCGATGACTCCCTTACGATCAACGATACAACATATCAAGTTCCAGAGTTCTGGCATCCGCACAAACTTGACTCAACAGAGATTGCCAAACCGGAAAATCTTGTGCGCTTGCCCGATGAGCTGACCTTCGAAGATTTTCGGATTTATGTTCTGCCCGAAACGAGAGACGCTTTTGTCAGCATGGCCACCGAGGCCGCGAAAGACAGCGTGTCGCTACGGGTGGACTCCGGGTTTCGATCTCCGGCTTTCCAGCGACGGGTGATCAAACGTCGCCTCAGTGAGGGGGGAGAGTTCGCTAAGATCATCAAGATGGTTGCCCCGCCGGGGTACTCGCAGCATCACACTGGCCGCGCCATTGATCTGGTCCCGAGCGAAGCTTTGTTTGTCAAGACCGATGCCTACCGGTGGCTCACCGAGAACGCCGACCGATTTGGTTTTACCGAATCATACCCCAAAGACAACGCCGACTCAGTCTTCTGGGAACCATATCACTGGTATTATGCGGGGGATGCAGAAGAATAATCTATTGAGTAGTGGATAGCGGTTTCTTGGGGGCGAATGTTCTGCGAATTCCAAGGCCAAGAAAGGCTAGGAACAATCCATTGAAGATGGTTTCGATCATCAGTACGGTATGCTGCACCGAGGTGAGAGGTGGTCGCAGGTCAGAGGTCCTAAAAAGAGTCGTGAGCGAGACGTTCAGGATGAAAGTGGACCAGTATTCCTTCAAGAATAGTATGCAGGAGCCTTCACCCCAGACAAAATAGACTTCAGGAGCATTTTTGCCTGGATCAAGCTTAACGCCAAGTGTCAGAAGGATAGCTGGAACCAAAAGCCACATTAGAAACAAGGCGAAGCACGGGCGCAAGATGGATTCGCCATACTGCGAAAATAGGAAGTAGAATACATCAATTCCTTTCGAAAATAGGTTCTTCTTCCTGACTTTCCTCTTTGCCCTCATAAAACCGATATAGAAATCACTGGCAAGTCCGAACTCCGACTTGCTGAAATAGTACTCATGAAACCATCGGTACGCTTGGAGCAAAGATAGTGATTTTGATTGCGTCTTCTCATCCGCAATGCAATGCCTGAGCTTGAATAAGCCCGACCGGATTTTCGGCCAATTGCAGTCGTCGAATTCTACTTTGCCCTTCACAATTGGTAGGTCGAGAACGCGCGCACCGCTGAGATCGCAGGAACGAAAAGTCAGGTCCTTTCCTGCGAAGATATTCTCGGCAAAAGTAGTCTTACCGAGGAACTTGGTGTCTTGAAAGTTGGGTCCATTAGAGAGATGCTTGAAGTGAAAGGTCGTAGGACCACGAAATTCGACACCTCCGAAGGTTACGCTTTCTTTGAAGCTACAGTCCGTGAAATCGGCAATCCCTTCAAATACACGAGCGGTAAGTTTGGAATGTGAACTAAAGTTCGACCTATTGAAAAACACATCGCCGTGGAAATAGGCACCATCGAAACTTACCCGATCGCCGAATGTAGCGTCGATCTTGGTTACACCATAGAAATGCGACCTATCAAACGATATCTGTCTCCCATCAAATTTCGCCTTGAGGAATTGACATCCTTTTTTGAATGTAACGCCATTGAACGCCACTCCCCGGCTGAAGGTGGTGTGATCAAACGAGGAGAATTGCTCAAAAACGGTCTCATCGAAAACGGCCTTCCCACGAAACGTCGCATGATCGAATACAGCGTGCTTCGTAATGGTGCCTTTTCGCAAGATTTCCGGAATTTCGGGGAAGACAACGCCACGAAAATCAGCTTCCGGCGTGCTCTGGTCCTTCAGTTCTCTTTCTATCAGAATGGCAAATTCATGTTGGTTCTTGTTCAAATCCGGGTTATGGAGGTTACAGAAACTCTCAGGCTGGCCTACCTCGCGCGGACACTCATAATCCTCCTCACCAATTGTTTCCTTATAAATACATGTATCCCGCACGACACTCCTCCCGTCCGATAATTAATCGGGCGCTAATAAGACAAGATTGTCTTTCAACTACAATGGCCTCTCAAGAATCTAGTCGAATCCCGAAAAACCGCAATCACTTTTCTTGAACAAAAAGCGGCCATGCCGCCTACTCAACTCGCCATAGGTGAAAGACCGCCCGGTCAAACGATGAACTGTCCGCGTTCGTCTGCGTCAATCTGAAATCAATCGTATCGGAACTCACCAAGTCAATCGCTACACTATAAGTCTTGTTGCCCTTTGTGCGCGTGCCCCGGATAACGCCATCGTCTATCGTGCCGTAATACTTGGCGTGCTTGCCGAAATTGTCCCACACTTCCCAGCTGATCGAATCGGTCACCGGATCGCGGATGAGCTTGCCCGAATCGGAATACGTAAAAATGAATTTCGTGCCGGTTATAGCGGTGCGGAGATAATGATCGGCGGAGTCGTAGGTGAATGTCGCCTGTCCCACTATGTCCATCTTGATGTGGGTGACCGGCATCAGGAACATCCCGGTGCCTTCCCACTCACCCTCCAACTGCGTCAACTTAAACGGGCTTTGCCCGTCGTCCGCCGCGGCGACGGTGAGGATCAGACAGAAACTCGCCAGGAAAATGTATCGCAAAAGTTTCATCATAAGACAACCAAATCTTCTACAATCTACCAATTCGACGGCCCAAATCCACAACAAAAGGGCGCATTTTTAGTTTAATATTCAACATCGAAAAAGTAAGCGGTCAGTCGCCGCAAGTGGCTGTCATTCAAGCAAATAAAAGGGCTGATCGGGCAGGTTTTTTGTTGCTTTGAACTGCCGATTAGGCTATTTTTGGTGGTCAATTTATTTAACGAAAAACCACAATTTGCGGAGCGTCATAGTGGCATTAGAAAGACAGAAAATCGAAACCATCTTCCTCGAAGAGGAAATGAAATCATCGTACCTCGACTACTCGATGTCGGTCATCACCAACCGGGCGCTGCCCGATATTCGCGACGGCCTCAAGCCTTCCAACCGACGCATCCTCGTGGCGATGAACGACCTCAACCTCAAGCCGGGACGACCGCACCGGAAGTGTGCCAAGATCGCCGGTGATACCTCGGGTAACCTTCACCCGCACGGCGAACAGGTTGTCTATCCGACCCTCGTTCGCATGGCGCAGGATTTCAACATGCGGTATCCGTTGGTTGATGGTCAGGGCAATTTTGGTTCGATTGATGGCGACGGTGCGGCGGCGATGCGTTACACCGAAGCGCGCATGACGCCCATTGCCGTTGAGTTGCTGGCCGATCTGGAAAAAGAGACGGTCGATTTCGTGGATAACTATGATAGCACACGTCAGGAACCGACGGTGCTCCCCGGTAAATTTCCCAATTTAATCTGTAATGGTTCCACCGGTATCGCGGTGGGGATGGCGACTAATATCCCTCCGCATAACCTGACCGAAGTAGCCCAGGCAGTGACGATGGTAATCGATGATCCCGATTGTACCAACGTCGACCTAATGGAATGTGTCCCCGGTCCCGATTTCCCGACCGGCGGTATCATCAATGGTCGGGCTGGTATAATTCAAGCCTATGAAACCGGGCGTGGTCATGTTCCGGTTCGTGCCAAAGCTGCGGTAGAAAATATGACCAGTGGCAAGCAGGCAATTATTGTCAGCGAGTTGCCGTACCAGGTCAACAAATCCAACCTGATCGAAAAGATCGCCGACCTCGTCCGTGACAAAAAGATCGAAGGCATCTCCGACCTTCGCGATGAATCCGACCGCGACGGGATGCGTATTGTTATCGAACTTAAGCGCGACAAACTGGCCGAGGTTGTTCTCAATCAGCTCTACAAAAACACAACGATGCAGACGACGTTCTCGGTCAACATGTTAGGGCTGGATCATGGTGAGCCAAAACAGTTGGGCATCAAGCCGCTGATCGAGGCGTTTGTTAATCATCGCCACGAGGTGGTGGTTCGTCGGACCAAGTTTGATCTACGCAAGGCCGAAGAACGTGCTCACATTCTCGAAGGTTACCGTATCGCGCTGGATCATATCGATGCCGTGATCGCGCTTATCAAGAAATCGAAAGACACGCCGACCGCCCGCGATGGCTTGATGAGTAAATTCAAACTCAGCGAGATTCAGGCCAACGCTATTCTTGAGATGCGACTGGCCCGTCTCACCGGTCTGGAGCGCAAGAAAATCGAGGAGGAGTACGAGGAACTGATCAAGAAGATCAGTGAACTCAAGGCGATTCTTGATTCGAAGGCTCTCCGCATGCAGATTATCAAAGACGAGACCGCCGAACTGGCCGCAAAGTATGGCGATGATCGTCGTACCGAAATCCAGGAGGCTGCCGAGGAACTGACGGTCGAGGACCTGATCGCCGAGGAGGAGATGGTTATTACGATCTCGCATCTCGGTTATGTCAAGCGGTTGTCGGCGTCGGCCTATCGCAAACAGCAGCGTGGCGGCCGGGGAGTGATCGGGATCGAAACCAAAGAAGACGATTTCGCCGAACATCTCTTTATTGCCTCCACCCACGATTACATTCTGTTTTTCTCCACCAAAGGCCGTTGTTACTGGATGAAGGTGCACAACATTCCTGCCGGCGGCAAGATGGCCAAGGGGAAACCGATCGTCAACATGTGCAAGATGGAAAAAGGCGAAGGTGTTTCTGCCTTCTGCAAAGTGCGTGATTTCTCCGAGGACAAGTTTGTCGTCATGGCCACCCGCAACGGCATTATCAAGAAAACATCGCTGGCGGCGTTCTCCAATCCACGTGCGGCTGGAGTGAACGCCATAAACTTGCCGGTTGAGGACGAACTGATCGAAGCTTCGATCACCGATGGCAGCTATGAGATCGTGATTGCCACCCGCAAGGGGATGGCGATCCGGTTCCCCGAGGAAAAAGTACGCTCGATGGGTCGCACCGCCTATGGGGTCAAGGGGATCACCCTGGCCAAGGGCGACTATGTGATCGGCATGGTGGTGGTCACGCGCGACAGCAGCCTGCTGGTTGTCACCGAGAACGGTTTCGGCAAGCGGACCTCGATCAACGACTACCGCATCACCAATCGTGGCGGTAAGGGCGTGATAAACGTCAGGACATCGGAGCGCAACGGTGAGGTCGTTACGATCAAGGAAGTGCTCGACGCCGACGAGTTGATCCTGATCACCCGAAAAGGGATCGCTAATCGTCAGCCGGTAAAGTCGATCAACGTGATTGGCCGCGCCACTCAGGGGGTGAGGTTAGTACGACTGGCGAAGGGTGACCTGATCACCGACGTCGCCCGCGTCGCCCGCGAGGAGTAGGCGGGGGGTATGCGACACCGATGTGATATAATTATTATTCATAATGGCTTTATTGAGGGGTAATGATGGACCTAAACCATGAAATAAGGGATCCTGTGCATGGGCTCATTGGTCTCACCGGATTGGAAGTCAAAGTTATTAACTCTCGACCTTTCCAAAGACTTCGGAATATCAAACAACTCGCGCTTGCGAATCTGGTCTTTCCTGGAGCAATACAAACCAGGTTTGAGCACTCCCTGGGCACAATGCACGTCGCCTACCGTATAGCTGAGCACCTCCGAACTAGAGATTTTGTTGACATTAACGATGAAGATTTGCAGAATCTTCGTCTCGCTGGTTTACTTCACGATATCGGCCACGGACCGTTTTCTCACGTGTCGGAAGAACTGCTAAAAAAGCATTACGTTGGGGAGGGGAGCGATGAGGAAATTCATGAGAAGATTACATATAATATCCTTCAGAAGAATGAAGAATTGGTCAAGATTATAGGTTCCAGCCAAATCGAGGCTATCTGTAACATCTTGACTACCGAGCGTTCAACTGATGATTATAGACATGACATCGTGTCAGGCTCTATTGATGCCGACAAAATGGATTACTTGCTTCGCGATAGTTACTATTCTGGAGTCAAGTATGGAGTATTTGACCTCGATCGGTTGGTGAACGTTATGGCGGTGCACGAAACAGGCACCGATACTAAGTTAATTATCAACGCAGAGGGCATTGAAACGGTGGAGCAATACGTATTTGCTAAGTATTTTCTGAGCAGGCAGGTTTACCAGCATAGGATCAGAATGATTACTGATCATATGATTGTAAGAGGCATTTCTTCCCAAATCGTCGAAGGGAACGAGGAGCTAAGAAGACTGTACACATACTCTGACACCGAAGAATACTGTAACAATTATCTTGATTTTGATGACCAAAAGGTTACATACAGCGCATGCAGTGGCGAAACGTCTGACGATGGTTTCTTTTACCGACTTGGAGAGAGACGTTTGTTGAAGGAGTTGTATAATGGGAAATGGGATGATCTTAAGAAAGGCAATTATCTTAAGACCACGAGAATTGCTTTGATTAAGGGTGGAAAAACAGACGAGATCGAAAAGGAAATCGCGGAGGCTTTCGGACTTTCCGCAACAATCACTCATCTGAAACTATTCTCTTTGAAAAATCCATCCCCGTTCAGTACTGATAAGATTCTTGATGAAGAAGCTGTTTATATAAGAAGCTCGAACAACAGCATTACATCTCTCAACGACGAAAGTGATATTTTTCGAAGGCTGGTGAAAGACGCAGGAAGATATCGAGTCGCAGTGTACGGAGACCCCTCGGAATCAATGAACAAATTGACCTCAAGTGAAATCACGAGTAAGGTAGAAGAGATAATTAAGAACTATATTGGAGGTAACTGATGTCTGCACCAAATATTTACGACATTATTCTTTGCCTATTTTCTGAGGATGAGGGAGAATTCAGGGGCAAGACCAACGTCCATAAGAATCTTTACTTGATTCGGGAAATGTTGAAAAAGAAGAAAGTCGAGGTTCCATATACCTATAAACCATATTTCTATGGTCCCTATAGTGCTGATATTTCCAATGCTTTGGATCTGATGGAGGACTCTGGTCTTATCTCTTCTAGGGAGGAGAAGTTTCCTGGAAAGGGCAATTTGGAGAACAGGCTGGCAATATACTCTTTACAGGATAGCGGAAGAAGCGCGGCCGCGAAAGCTAGAGAGAATTACCCTGATTTCTTCAGTCTATTTGACGGGTCATTTTCGAAGATACGCAAATCTGGGTCTTATAATCGTACGCCCGTTATGGCCACAGCCTCAAAGATTAGTTTCATCCTCGGCAGAGAAGGGAAACCTATGACGGTCGCGGCCATCAAGAAACAAGCAAAGGAACTTACTTGGGAATTGAGTGATATAGATATAGAGTCAGCGGTTGGAGTTCTCGAAGGAGCAGAGTTGGTCTCCAGTTCCAACAAAGAAAAGTAGCATCACAACCCCCACCGGACCCCGACACTCGGTAGGATGCCGGCGTCATAAATAAAACCGTCGGTCGTTCCCGGTACTAAAGCCGTCGTGAAAAATTGATCACGATCGTTC
>DAOWIM010000276.1 GCA_030640905.1 bacterium | reverse complement strand
GTTCCAAGGTTACAGGATTAATCCCGGTTAATCCATCGATCCCGATTCCAGCGGGTTCCAGCGCATGATTTAAGCTGTAGGATGCCTGATAACTTACCAAGCCGGTTGAACCAATATTCCAGGCATCAAACTGCCCTGTGTGGTGATTTGCTGACAAATACACCGATTTTCCGGCGGCGGGTTGCACCATCGCAATGGCAAGGAGACAAAATATCAGGAAAAACCCCACCATATGTCGTTTTTGTAGAGTATACATTTATTAACCTCCAATTAGAATTCTTGATTTCCATTTGCTTCTGTCAAACCACACTACTTATCTCTTCCTGTATCACCTCCCTTATTGGAATTTGGTCACTGAGTGCGATGACTAACATATGACATGATCATAGTGTCACCCTCTCTCAGCATTACCACGCCCAGTTCACTAGTGCTTGCTTTCTTATTCCATCTCCCTGGTTTAAGCAGTAGCGATACTGACTGTCATCAGGTCCATGCTGACTTCAGTGCGATTAATTTCAATTTGTCAAAGTGTATTTCCTTCACCTAGATCAATCGTGTAAGTGAAGAATAGTCTCCAGAGGAGTATTCCTACAGTTACACAGATATGCTCTCACCCTTAGTCCATAGATAGCTTCCCCTTTCGTGATATTTCATTGTGGATGATTCGTATCAACCAGACAGTATTCTGTTGACAAGTATCAATGACAAGATCACCTAACGCGTCCATCTGTGACCCTCACCTGTCTTTAATCCTGATCGCTGTGGATCGCTCGGATGCGGTCTTCAACGTCGTCCTCTCCCGAAGATGTCAATGCGAGATGTCTTGTAGATTTCTTCCCGATGTCAATCGGAAATCATAGGTAACATGACCTGACAGCCGATGTTTGTCAAGCGAAAAGCGTCCCAAGAGCCTTATTTTTCGCGGGTTTGCGGGATTTGGTGAGGTTGAGTGGGAGAGGGTGGCAGGTCACAATCCGCCATAGGCGGATCAAGACCTGCCACAACTTAGCTGGTGGGAGACAAGCCCCCACCCTACGCGAGTTTAGCGGGCGGCGGGCCAGCCACTAACCTGTTATGGGCAGGGTTGGGTGAAGTTCCAGGTGAAAATTCCGTTGGTGATTACGTAGGTGATTAAACCGTCGTCGTACGTCTGTAGAACATTCCACGCACCGCCGAGTGTTATTCCCCCGGTGCCGGCACAACTCAGGTTGAGACTACCGGTCATGTCAACGACACCTTCAGATGCGCATCTGATTTCATCTGCCTCCCCGTCGAGTTCCTCAAGCAGATCGAACTTCAGATCACTGATGGTATAGTCCAGATCATAAGTGGCATGGCACGAGGTAGAGTCGGTCCCGGTCGCCGTGGTCCAGGAAACATCCCCGGTCACATTGCCGGTTCCGTTAATCGTCACCGTGTCGGTTTCGGCGGTGGGGCGGGATAGAGTAAGATTCTGGAAAGCTGAGGCCTGATGGATGTCACCACCACTGGCCGTAACGCGCAGGAAGCTTGCGATTTCCGTTACCAGAAGGCTGTCGGGCCACTGGACGATTTCATCGCCGTGTCGGAACTGGATAGAATCGACAACCTGAAAGAGGACACCACTGTTAGAATACGAGGTGGAACAATACCAGAACTGGCTCGGCTCGTGGTACACGATTGCGATTTCGTCAGTCGCTGTGCCGGTGAAATAGTCTCGTGAAGATGGGTCCGGTGTGGCGCTGTCAACTATCGTGCCCATGAATCCAAACATCGACGATAACATATCGACGGTAAACTTATCGATCTCAGTGTATTCGTTCATGAACGCAGCGAAATCGGAATCATTGAGATTGTCGGATTTAGTGCCGGAATCATCCCCACAGGCAAGGATGATGGCCAGAATGGCTGCGGCAGCCAGAGACAGAAACTGTTGAGACATTTTTTTCATAGCTAATCTCAAGATAGGCAGAAAATCGCGTGTCGTCAATTAGAACTGTATCAACCGGGACGGCACGGATCTATCTACCGTTTTGTGGGTGCTTGCGGTCCACCATGAAGACCGATGTGTGACCGGCTGCCATCGACATTGTAGATAGTCGAGTCGCCGGCGTTGAGAGCGGGTGAGCCGGGCTGGAGCATGAAGCCAACATCATCGACAAACATCGGGTCAGTGCTGAGGTTTCCGTTTCGACCGGTTTGATCCCAGATGTCCTGATATTGACCATCTTTGTTGTTCCATACGATGTTGTGTGAGAAATCCCACTTGGCCCAGTCACCATAGTTCCAGATACCTACACAGGGGCAAACCCAGTACTCACGCCATCCGTTTTCGGTGACAATGTTGTTGGCGATTCGTCCCCGGCTCTCACTGCCCCAAGGCGCTATACCACAATTGCCGTTGTGATGGACGACATTGTTGGAGATGTCCATATAAGAATGCCCGCTGGCCACCATGCCCCATCCGAGATTGTCGTGAACAACATTGTTGCGGGCTATCACCCATGAGGTACCGAAAGCTCCAACCCCTTTCCAGTATCCGCTGATGTCGTTGCGGTAGGCGAAGCAGGCGGCATCCCATGTAACGCCGATACCGGCTCCTCGTCCGTTTTCTATTCGGCAGTCAATGATCGTTGCCACTGCTCCCCGGTAGAGTGCGACACCATCCCAACTGCAGTCGGTGATAGTGCAGTTGCGGATCGTGATTTCGGCACCCTCGCGACCAATGATGCCACCGATACCTGAAATGACCGTGCTGTCGGACGAACGATGATTGTTATCGCGAATATCAACGTCGATCACGTTAACTCTGGAGTTTCGCACTACGATAGCGGCGTTGGTGGCAAATTCGTAGGGGTCGCGTTTTCCGCCGGTGATAGTGAGGTTGCGGATTTCGGTGTAAGGTGAATTGACGATATAGACACCATATCCAGCGTTTGTTACCAGACGACTCCGCTGGCGACTGTCGCCGATTATCACCAGCGATTTGTTTTTGATAATAAACCCGTAGGTTCCGGGAACGTCGGTCTGTGAATCCTCGCAGTTGCCGCAGAGCGAGTCGGTGAAAGCGGTTGGTCGGGCTTCGAAATTCTTGCCGGCAAGTGCGATAGTGTCGCCGTCACCGGCATAGTCAACGACCGACTGTAGATCGGAACCGCGACTGACAATAAGAGTGGCGCTATGGCTAACCACTACATGAACCAAAGATAGAAACAATAACGAAAGAACAGTGAACCTGGCAAACTTCATCATCAAACCCCGGAGCGTGATCTCGGTGCGTTTCATAGCTCGTTGGGTTGCAAGATAGCAATTTCCCGTGGCGACATAAACGAAAAAAACTCTCGGATTTGACAGATACCAATTGTAGCTTTGGCCGGTGAATCCGGAGGTGGGGTTGATTTGGAGAGAAAAGTGGCGATGAGATTATTCCAGTGAATGAGACAGCAGCTATTTTCATATCGCGTCAGGCGATGCATCCCTCCGGTGAATCAGTATGGGTGCAGAAGACAGTCGAGGCTGTCAGATGGGTGGCTTCGTCCGGTCGCACGCTGGTGACGTCTCACGGTATGCCGACCTGGGAATTGCAATTGTCTCTGGCATCGGATATGAATATTCCGATGGTTATTTACGTACTCGCCGAGACTGAAGATCGGTTGCGGGAACAGTCTGCCTTTTTGCAGGATCAGTTCAGCCTGAAGGCAGAGCGTACCGAATTCCGCCGGGTCGCTCCGACCGTTGATCAAACCGAAGAGTTGCGACCGGTGCGAGATCGTGCAGTGGTGAAGGCGGCCGATCTGTTGATACCCGTTGCGATTAGAGAGGGAGGGAATCTTCGCTCCCTCCTTGAAGTTGCAAGAAAGACTGGAAAAGAGCTTAAGCTCTCGTTTCAGACAGAACACTCTCAGCGTGATCGCCCTCTGTCGTACAATTTGGAAGATTCACAGTTGAGTTCGGAACTGGCCAGTATCGGCAACGATTACATTATTCATTGGACCAGAGCGGCTAATTCTGCCTGGCCCGGTGAGAAACTGATTGATTATTATCGAGCAATTATATCTTCCGACTCTTACCCGCGCTCGGCAATGGCGACTCTTCACTGCATGTTGGATAGGAGATTGATCGTGGCATCTTCCAGACACATGCCGCGGGATATCGCTACCGTCTCGTTTTCTTCGCTGGCACCGGCAGAAGTAATACCGTTGATGAAATGGCGGGCGAGGTATCGGCAAATGTCATTTGAGCCATATGGAATTGGAATCGATAGAGAATGCGCTCTGGCAAGTGGTATCATGCAGGTTAGATATACCAAAAAGGGTGAACGATTGCCCGCCGATATTGACCCGTGGCTCACCCAGTCTGCCGGTGCGATTACTGACTGGCGAACCGAAAAAGAATATCGCCACCGGGGGGACTTTGATTTTGGTGATATCACCAGTGACCGCCTGATTGTATTTGCGCATCGACCGGAAGAGGCCGCATTACTTCAACGCAAGTACGGTATTCGTGCCGTTACTTTTCTGCGGTAAGGCTCGGCGGCCTCACGCTATGGGCTTGTTGATAAACTCCTATTACGGGTGCAACAAGGGCGGAGACAAGCCCCGCCCCTACGCGGGTAGGAGCTGATTTACCGCGTAGAGGGCGGCTTTATGTCGCCCTTTCTTAAACACACAGATCAAAATCATGTTGCGAGAAGACTTTTTCAACAAGCCCCTATTTCAGGAGGAGCATTTTTCTGGAGGCGGTGAAGTCTCCGGCGTCAATTCGATAGAGATATATCCCGGAAGCGTGCCCCTTTGCATCCCATACATACTTGACCTGTCCTGCTCTGGCTCGTCCATCTACCTTTTCGACCTTTTGTCCCAGCAGATTGTAGATCGTCAGAGTGTAATCGGACGCCCTCGGCAGATCGAACGATATCGTCGTCGCCGGGTTGAACGGATTGGGGAAATTTTGATGCAGTGCGAAAGTGGTCGGCAGGCTCTGCTGGACCGGTTGCTCGACATCAAGGACAATATCGTTGTAAGCCGCGGCGGCGTAGGTAGCTGTTTGGGCAACTTCAACGAACGTTGCCGAGTCAAGACCGGCAACAAATGCAAACGCCACTGTGTCGATACCACCCGGACTTAGATTGAGTGGCCCGGCAGCCATCACCTGGTTGACATCGGTCTGAGAATTGGCGTAGGTTCCCGCAGAACCGGTTCCTGCTATCAGGGACAGGTACTTTTCAGCCTCAGTGAAACCTTCAGGGTAGATAATGGTAGAGCTGGTCTGGGTTAGAGCAGAGGAAAGCTCGCCGTGGAGAAGTTTAAGACCACGATACTTCAGCTTCGAGACACTATTGTTGTAGGCAGTCCATAGCAAACCGCTGGTGGCATCGTAGCCACCGGCATTCTGGTTGTAAACTGAATCATCCCAGTCAGCATAGATGCCGACATAGAGCGGATACAGAATCGCCGTGTTGTTGTTCTTCAAAATGTACTGCAGGATGACGAGATTGTTGTCCGCAAGCGTTGTGTAGGTGAACGTCTTCTGGGTCACCTCAATCGACATCGGTGACTCGGCTCGATCATCGGTAAAACGCGACACTGTTTCTTCGAAGGCCGTCTCGGTGGGAGAGGTGTAGATGAGATTGCCACCAGGGGCGACTTTGAAATCACCGTCCGGTTCGCCGATAATATTGCGGACGCCATCGGAAATATAGTCAGGACTCAACCCGATCATCAGGCCGCATTCATACAGATCATTGTTGCCACCGCCAAACGTGAAGCCATCACCGCCGGCGGGGAAGAACGATCCCGGCCCGAAACCATACGTGCCAAAATTGGAGATCGTAAACTGTACGTTGTGCCCCATCACGGTTTTCATGGAACGTTGCAGGCGATCACCGACAACGAAGTAAAGCTTAACAGTTTTGGAATAGCCGCCGTCACCGGTGATGAGAAGATCCACCGACAGCGCCGAACCATCGGAGACTGAATCAGCCACCGTCGCCCTGATCAGGTCGGATGAACGGGTTGTGTCATTGGCGCCGATAGTTCCGAAGTAAGCTGAGTCGGCCAGAACGGTGAGAGCGACGTTGGTTCCGGTTATTTTGGCCACTACGTTAGACACACTGCCGCCGAGATTCTGCAGGGCAATTGTTCCCGAGATTGTCCCCCCGGCTGCAACTGTTGGATGATCGTAGGTGTAAACGCGGACTTCAGGATCAGCACCGGCGGCGGGCAGAGCGTTGAGGGCGGCCATGCAATCAATCACACCCCAGCCAAAGTCGTTATTGGGCAGGTCGCTCCAGTCGTAGGTCTGAGTTGATGTCAGGATAGCGGTTTTGATTTCATCGACCGTGGCGTTGGGGTTTTTCTGGCGTAGCAGCGCCACCAATCCGGCAACGTGTGGGGCAGCCATCGATGTGCCGGTCTTAATTCCGTATGAGCCGTTCGGCAGGCTTGAACGGATTCGGTACCCCGGAGCACAGACGTTCGGCTTAATACCCTCCCCGAAGCAGTCGGATGGTCCCCGCGAAGACGATGGATAGATTACCGGTGGAGTTGTTCTCTGGTCTACGTTACCGATGGCAAAACAGTCAAGCGAATCGTTGGCTCGGTTGGCCGGGTTGCGGAGAGATGACGCGGTCGAACCCTCGTTACCGGCCGAGAAGATATTGACTATACCAAGCGCTTCGAGATTGTCTATCAGATCGTAGAACATGTTTTCGCAGGCGATATCCTGAACACCCCAGCTATGCCCGATCACATCGGGGACGTCATCGACCGTGTTAGGGTTACCATCAGGATCGGCTACCCATTCAAAACCGTCGATCAGCGATGTGCCGTCTACATCCATAACCGCCGCCGAAATCCACTTAGCGCCAATGGCAACACCAACAGTGTCAACAGGGTCGGTCTCGGTATGCCCCACCATTATGCCCATTGTATGGGTGCCGTGATCGGTCGATGCCTGATGAGGATAGGACTCGTTGAAGCGCGGGTCAAACCAGGCCGCGGCTGAGTCACCGTCGTTGCCCTTCCAACTATTTGTCAGAGCCGGATGGTCGCCCCGCACGCCGGTGTCAAAAGAACATACTAAGCGACCGGCGCCGGTGTAGCCAGCGTCCCAGGCTTGGTCGGCGTTGATATAAGTGAGATTCGGTTCAACGCCTAAGGCCGAGGAGAGGTTGGCCGTTTGGTCTTTTTCTGTTTCCGGTTGATCAAAGATGATTTTCGGCGAGTCATAAATTATTTCGATATCGAGTCGTCGGGAGAGGTTGTCAATCTGGTCGGCTCGAATGTCAACGGCGACCATGTTTGCAATCCAGTAAGGTCGGATGTTGGTGACAAGTTGACGTATCTCCATTGTGCGGAGGCGTTGGATCAAGCCACGTTGAGATGAAGCATGATTTTCCTTGAGGCGTCGGGCAGCATTGGTGTATCGTCCGGCCCGAGTCTTGGAAGAAGCGTTCACCGAAGCCTTAAGCGATTGAGCACTGGTGAACCGGGGAAGTTTGATCAAGACAGTGATCGTACTGTCGCCGGAGGTTGCGGCCATTTTCTGCCTCAGGCCGTTATCAATCTTACCTGCGAGGGCGGACCCGCCGCTCAGAATCAATAATGTTATGCACAACGCTGTCAGGCTGATTTTCATACTTCTCATCTCCACAAAATTAGGATTCACCTCCATATTTGGAAGCGAATGACATGCCGGGCTCGGTCCGGAAGCTGGGCGCCATCTTGTTGTAACTCAACTGCTTAAACATAGAGACGCAGCCAGCCGCAAGTTTGTTTGAGACAATAAAGCCATTTGCTGCATAATGGTTCAACATCGGCCTGCTATCGTCAAGATAACCTTTGTCCCAGCATAATCATAATAATACCCAAATTGTCTCTTGTAAACAGGCGCCAACTGCCTTTTTCTTATACTAATAGGTTGTTGAAAAAGCGATCTTGCTATAAGTTCACTGTAACGTGCGGTTGAGGACGGGCGACATAAAGCCGCCCTCTACGCGGGACGACAGCCCCTCATCGCGTAGCGGCGGGCCTTGTGTCCGCCGTCATAGCACCACTATAAGGAGTTTTTCAACAGCCTACTAAATAGACGCGATAAACATGATTGCATGAGGATTGAAACTGAATGGATCAGCTAAAGCAACTCGACC
>DAOWIM010000318.1 GCA_030640905.1 bacterium | reverse complement strand
TTTGTGGCGACGGCCAATGCGATCGAATATATCGGGGCACGGCCGGTGTTGGTAGATATCAATCCGGTCACATTCAATATTGACCCAGATAGCGTTACGACTGCTCTGGACAATCTGAATTCCGACGAGCGGTCTAATATGAAAGCGATCATGCCGGTTTCGCTTTTTGGCCGGTGTGCTCCGATGGGCGAGATCAAAGCTCTGGCCGGGCAGTATGGCTGGAAAATAATCGAAGATGCTGCCTGCGGTTTGGGAGCTTCGCATCACGGAATCTCGGCCGGTCGTGAGGCCGAGATGGCCTGTTTCAGTTTTCATCCGCGCAAGGTGATCTGCACCGGCGAAGGCGGGATGGTTACCACCGATGACTCCCGTGTCGCTGACTCGGTCCGCACTCTGCGAAATCATGCCGCTTCGGTTTCCGGTCATGATCGTCATACCGGCACCGGCGGTTCCCGTCTGCCCGATTTCAAGCAGTTGGGCTACAATTATCGGATGACCGACATACAGGCGGCAATCGGAATCGAACAGATGAAAAAATTGCCTCAGTTTTTGGCGACACGAAGAGAGGCGGCGGCAGTATATGATAGGCTTCTCGAATCAATCCCGCACATCAAGGCGCCGGTTGTACCGGAGGGGCACATCCACGCCTATCAGAGTTACGTTTGCCTTTATCGCCCCGATGAAGCGCTCAGCGGTCAATCTATCGACACCGCAGCGGTAGAAAAACTTGCGTGTCATCGTAACGATTTGATGGATCGACTGGAACGCGCCGGTATCGCCACCCGGCAGGGCACTCACGCCGTTCACACGCTGGCATATTATCGTGACCGATACTGTTTCAAGGCCGACGATTTCCCTGCGTCGTTGATGGCTGATCGGTTGTCACTCGCGCTGCCGTTGTACTATGGCATAACACCGGCCGATCAGGAACGGGTGGTTGCTGCTCTAAAAGACTGTTGAAAAACTCCTCATAGCGGTGCTATGACGGCCGACCCACTTAAGACAGGCTTCGCCTGTTCAATTCCCCAATGATAGATGATTATTAATTGGTTGAAAGTACTGTCAGTTCCGTTTATCGTTAGTCGAAAGAATTGGAAACAGGCGCGAGTTAATCGCCGCCTTGGAATATTGGAGGAATGAAATGGGTAAGCGTTGGTACATAGTGAGCATCATTGCTGTCGCCCTGAGTGTCATCGTCGCGTGCGGTGGCAGTGAAAAACCAGCAACAACACAGACAACCGCCGATCTGCTCCCGGAGCGATTTGAGTCGCTGGAAATTGTTCGGTCATCCGACGTTCGCCTTTTTGAAGGCGAAAAGTTGTACGAACATATCAACGGCGGGGCGGAGGTCTATCACCTGTATGATTTCGTCGATGTTGCCACCGCTTATTACAAACACGGCGAGACGGAGATCGTGCTGGATATTTTCAAGTTCGCTGCCGCCGACGGAGCATACGGTCTGATGGCTACCCTGCGACCATGGGAGCCGGAGATGGTATCGCTGGGCGTTGAGGGTTTTGCCACGGAGTCAACGCTTGATTTTGTCAAGGGGCAGTATCTGGTCAGGCTGACAGGCTACGATGAATCGGAGGCCACATCTTCGACTATTCGCACCATTGGACCGGCCATAGAAAAGTTGGTGCCGGGGACTTCGTCAAAACCGCAAACCTTTGACCTGTTTCCAAAAGAGAACGCCGTAGCCAATTCGGAAAAAGTCTATGCTGAGGCGTTTATGAGTCGGCAATTTCTCAGTTGGGTGTACAGCCGACAATACGCTTTCGGTGACGATACGGCTACCCTGTTCCTTACCGACGACGCATCGGGCTCCAAGATTGTTGCCTGGGGCGCGGCTCAGGAATTGAACCCGACCGAAGGCTCCGGGGACTTGCCGTTTAGCGAAGGCGCTTCGCTCAGTTTTGAAAGTTCGTTTTACGGACAGATCGTATGTGGTTTAACCAAAGGGCGACTGGTAGGAATTGTCGGCTACAAAGACCCGATGAACAAATTGCTGGCGCAGTGGTTACAGACACTACCGTAAATATATCTATCCATACGCAAATAGAAACGCCCGGTATCCAATGCGGATGCCGGGCGTAAGTTGTTAACATCAGACTCAAGCGTAGATCAGTTTCAGCTCTGCAATCTTCTTGGGAATATCAACCGCCCGCACACACTGAGCCACACATTCGCTGCAGGAGGTACAGGCCGACAGGTTCTGGCCGCTCGGGATATTGTCAAGCGTGTAGCGCGCCTGATGGAAATTACTGTACTGAGCGGCATACATGTGGGTCCGCATCAGGGTCGGAATATCGGCTCCACCGGGGCAACTGGCCAGACATCTACGACACTGGCGACAGAATCCGAGTGAGAGCTTGATGCTGTTGTCGGCGAGGAATTTACTTTCCTCCTCGGTGTATTCGAAGTTTGAAGCTACCGAGAAATCTTCCTCAACTTGCTCCAGACTGGCACAACCCGGAATCGAAGTGTGGACATTTTCATTGCGCATAACCCACTTAAGCGCGGCGAGATTTCTCACCGAAGCTGAGTAAGTTTCGCGAGAGGCAGGATTGGGTAGTTGCGCTCCTCCAGCCTGAGTTTTCATCGCCAGAATGCCTACACCAGCGGCGGCAGCATCAGCAATCGCTTTCATCAGATCGGTATCATCGGCCATCGTGAAATTGAAAGAGGTCAAAACCGTGTCATAGAAACCACCCTTAGTGACAGCGTTGATCACGGTGGCCATATTGGAATGAGTGGCGATCCCTGTGAAACGAGCTTTTCCACTCTTGACGATCTCCTTCATCGTCTCGATAATCGCTTCATCGGCCACCACCGCAGCATCGCCAACATCATGTATAGAAAGAATGTCAACGTAATCTGTCTTGAGTCGTTTGAGGCAGCCGTTGAGAGTTTTGAGCATCCGTGTTTTGTGCTGTTCCGGAGTGAGGCCGCGCCGCTGTTCGGTTGTGTGGATTTTGGTACCAATGATAACTTTGTCCCGAATCCCCATCTGCTTGACGACCCGCCCCACCATCTGTTCATTTCGTCCAAACTGATAAACGGCGGCCGTATCAAAATGACGGATACCCATTTCGTAGGCCGCCTGCATGAGTTCCGGGTTGTCGGCATTCATCGCACCTATGCTGACAATCGGTACTTTGATACCGGTTCGCCCAAGCGTTCGAAAGGTAACATCTTTCTTTGGAGTCGCAGTCTGGGCTGCCTCCTGTGCTAACGCCTGAGCAGGGGTCAACCCGGCCAGTCCCGCCGTTACCAATCCCGAGGCAGCGGTGGCGAGAAAACCCCGCCGCGTCAAATCATGGTCGTTTTTTTGCATGACATCCTCGCTATGTTTTATCTCTTCGATTGAATTCTCTAGTCATTCGCTCCAAGATTCTGCAATCCCTGCTCGGCATTGGTGCGCAACGTTTCTCTTAGGGCATCGCCCAGAGCGCTATCACCGGGTAACGCTTCCAGCAGATTTTGGTAGCATGTGATAGCAGTTGCAGTATCCCCGGTTCCCATACAACCATCGGCGTAGCTGTCCCAGACGTTGGCCGAATTTGGATACGTCTCGGCATTCATACGGAAAACGATGACTGATTGGGCCGCTCGGCCTGCCCCTAATAGCTGATAGCCGAGGGCGTTGAAAGTAGCTTCATTAAATAACGTCAGCGCCGGATTGTCTTTCCTGAGCTGTTCATAGATAGCCGCAGCCGTATCAATCTGTCCCGCTCTGATCATGCCGATAAACTCGGCTGCCGAGGGTGGCGGGGTCAATGCCGCCGCGAAACTTGCACCGGCAAGTGCTTCCTTTGCCGATTCATCACCTTTGAGACTCAGGTTGAAAAAGCTGAGTGCCTGACGACATATGTTGCCATAGTGCTCCTGCCTGACCTCAAAGGATGGACCAGTCGTGTCGGCGATCCATCCCGAAATAAAGTAGTTCTGCGTGAAATCGGCATGAGTGTAGCCGTCTATGGGGAGGTAGTAGCGAGATGCGTACACCATTGAATCAACCATCGTCATGCTGGTTGACTCGTCCATTACATACATCAACAGCATCGACGCCTGCACCAACTGTGGGTTGTATCCCGGAGCCTGCCGGATCAGATCGTTGTAGTTACCGTTGGTTATACCACCGTCGAGACTGACGATTGCATCCACGTCGGAATTGCGCATCTGGAACAGTACCGATGCCAATCCACCAAAGCTGTATCCCATCACACCCACATTATCCCGATCAACGCCCGGAAAGTCATGCATCAATCCGAACGTAAACTCACCGTCGCGAAGAACATTGGCAAGACCGTTCAGATCGGTGGTGGCCTGGATATCTTTGTCGCCAAAATGGTGGGTGGCGGCTACAATATAACCGTAACTGGCCAGATATTCACAGAGGATAGCGTTGTCGGAATAGTGATGCGTTCCACCGGGAAGATAGAGAATGAACGGGAAGGTGCCATCGGTGTGGGGAGCATCCCGCACCGCGGCCATCTCAGAGTTAAGCAGATCCTGAACAAAAGCGCCGGCGCCGCGAAACAGACCGTAAAGGAACTGAACCTCCCGATTAGCCAACTGCCCCACGAATGGACTAAACGCACCATCGGCAGGACTGGGGAAATTGTACTCCGAGTAAACCATCGTAACCGCATCCTCGGATTTCTCCGCCGGATACCATACGCAGACCTGTACCTGACGAGCCCTCTCTCCCTCCTGCAATTCGCCAAAATAATTGTGCTTGGCTCTGAACACTCGGGAATAGTCATAGGTTTCAATAGTTGTGAAGCCGGTCGCGTAGGGACCCGGTTTGAGATTGCCCCACAACTCCGGTGTCTCAGCCAACAAATATGTCGGTATGCTCAACGCCAGCAGCAACCCCACCGCCGCCGCGATAAACCATCTCCGGTTTTCTCTCATGGTCTGTACCCTCATAATTAGATAATCCTGAAACTCTGCGCTCTCCGTTAGTATAGTACTAAATAGATTGACGCATTGTCAACCAGACTGTTCAGTCCCTCTTGGTGTCAGAATATGTCAAGCTCGGGTCAATCGTGGCAAGCTCTTGACAGGAACGATCTGCAATCGTTACTTGCCGACCGAAAACTACACCAGGTGAGGCAAGCGCTGATTTGTTTACGAAAGACCAATTCCTGAGTTCCACTGCCAGTCTGATTGTTTTTCACGGCGATGAAGTTGCTTTTGAATCTGACGATTCCGACCTCCGACCGCTGGTAGCCTATCTTGGACAGACTGAACTGGGGCGGAATGATGTCACCATGTTTGATCGCTATGTCGGGCGAGCGGCAGCTCTGTTGATGTCTCGGATCAAGCCGATCAAAGTGAACACCGGTACGATCAGCGAAGGCGGCGCTGTTGTTCTTGATGAACACGCCATACCGTTTGAAGCTAAAGAGAAAGTTACCTACCTGATGGGGGTAGCATCCCAGGATATGTGTCGCTGGGAAAAAATGGCAGTCGGCAAGAGTTCCGAAGAGCTATGACGGCGGACATAAAGCCCGCCGCTACGCGATGAGGGGCTATCGTCTCGCGTAGAGGGCGGCTTTACGTCGCCCGTCCTCAACCGCACGTTACAGTAAACTCATAGCAAGAACGCTTTTTCAACAACCTGATAGAAGTTCAAAGCGGTCTATCTGTTCCCCAGCCAAATCATAGACATTGACAATCAACCGGTCGTTGATCGTTGACAGCTTACAAAAGTGAAACGACTTGAGAAATATCTGGCTGCACTCATGTTGCCTTTCCTGATCGTACAGCGGCGCTCCGCCACCACCGGTGACAATGTAATAGATACCGCCACAAAATGATCGTTCATAACAGTGATCGTGACCGTTGAAGACCACATCAACACCATACTGCTCAAAAAGCGGAACCCATGTATCTCTCAAGCCTCTTTCATCCTCAGTATGTGGTCCGGTGCTGTACGGTGGGTGGTGGAAGATCACAATGGTAAAATTGGTCGAATCGGAGATTTGAGCCAGATCATTCTCCAGCCACTGGTACTGCTCACTGACAGGATCAGTGGCTACGTAACTGTTAAGAACGATAAAGTGAATACCGTTTCGATCAACCGAGTACCATTGTTCGTTACCGGGCAGTTCGAAATTATCAAAGTACAATTGTGATTGCTTTTCGTGATTACCTGCCGCAGGGAAAAACTCAGCGGAGGCTCTCATCTGCTCGGTGATAAGATTGAAACTGTCCCATTGAGCGGCCACGCGACCGTCGTCGACAAGATCACCAGTGTGAAAAACTGTCGCCGGATAAACGCCAGTGATTCCGGCCACAACCTGCCGATGGGTATCATGGTAGGTACGGGTATCACCATAGACAACCAGGCAGGGAATCATATCAATGGCGATCTCCAGAGTGTCAGCGGACGAACGGTTGGATGCGATTACAACAAAACTGGTGTCGCCGAAACCATCGGGCGGCGTACCGTAGAGACTGTCAGTATCGGCTGTCAACCACGACGGGTATTTCTCAAACGAGATTGCTGTGTTGGGATTGTCCAGATCAATTCCCTCGGGTTGGTAGCAAAAGAAGATTCCGCCGGTCGCTTCGATCGAACTGGCCGATGTTATCGTCGGATTGTTATTGTCACAACTGGACTCACAGGCAATCAGCAGCGCACAGATAATAGCAATCAAAAGAAAAGTTGCTCGGGAAAAAGTCATTGGATTTGTCCTCATATTTCAGTTGTGCCGGTCAACCCCTCCGGGGTGCTTTCATTCAACAGTTACAGAAGCTTACATCCTTGTCTCGACCCGGTCAAGCCGTATTTGGGACCGGGACAATGACAGAGGATAATGCAACTTCAAGGCGGCAAACCGCTGGATTCACCGGTATTGACAGAACAGGATCAGATTAGTATTTTCTCTTCTCAATCGACGGGATTGAGCCCGGAAATAAAAGAGATATTTGTACTATAATAGAAAGAGGTATTGCCAATGGCCGAACCTGGAAACAAAGCGATGATCGCCGCCGAAGGTTTGAGTAAGTACTACGGCTCATTTGTCGCTATTGAAAATATCACCTTTTCGATTCCTCGCGGACAAGTGGTCGCGTTCCTTGGCCCCAACGGCGCCGGTAAATCGACAACCATGAAAATCCTCTCAGGATTTCTTGGCGCCAGTTCGGGAAAAGCCTCGGTGGCAGGCCTTGATGTCTTTACCAACCGGATTGAGATCGCTCGGCGGCTGGGGTATCTTCCGGAAAACGGCCCGCTTTATCTGGATATGACACCGCTTGAACTGCTCCGGTTTTTCGGGGGTGTGCGTGGATATAAGGACCGCGAATTGGACAGCAGAATTGAGAGGGTGGTTGACCTGTGTGCGCTGCAGCAGGTTCTGGAAAAACCGACCGGCAAACTTTCCCGTGGTTACCGTCAGCGGACCGGACTGGCTCAAGCACTTTTGCATGATCCGGAAGTACTGATAATGGACGAGCCAACAGCCGGTCTTGATCCCAACCAGATACGAGACTTCCGTACCAACATCGGCAACCTCCGCCAGTCGAAAACGATCCTGATATCCACTCACATTCTGCAGGAAGTTGAAGCAGTGGCCGATCGTGTCCTTTTTGTTCATAACGGTCGGTTGGTGTTCGACGGCACTCCCGCTGAGTTGATCAAACAGGATACGCTTGAGAAAGCCTTCTATGAAATGACCGACTATGGGCGCAACTCGATGTCGGCAAGACCGCAGGAGGCGACCGATGGCGTTTAATAAAAATACAGTCGCGGTAATCTGTAAAAGCAACCTGCGAACCTATTTTAGCATCCCGACCGGCTACGTATTTATCACCTTGTTCATATTCTTGAGTGCTGCGGCAGCTTTCTGGCAGGAACGTTTCTTTGCCAACAATCTGGCCAACCTTGATCAGCTCAACGATTTTTTCCCGTTGCTGTTGATCCTGTTCGTCCCCGCCGTCACTATGGGCGTGTGGGCTGATGAGCGCAGACAGGGCACCGATGAGTTGTTGCTGACTCTGCCCGCTTCCGAT
Organism: bacterium; assembly: GCA_030640905.1. Lineage (GTDB taxonomy): Bacteria > Zixibacteria > MSB-5A5 > GN15 > FEB-12 > DAOUUR01. The sequence goes on along the minus strand of DAOWIM010000318.1, from coordinate 3,849 downwards.
CTGGAAGTCGTTCTGGGCAAGTATCTCTCGGTAGTCGGCATCTATACCGCTTCGTTGTTACTGTCATTGAGCCACGTGTTGGTTTTGTTCTGGCTGGGCAGTCCCGATATCGGCCTGATGTTCGCCAACTACTTAGGATACTGGCTGATTGGTCTGGCTTTGCTGGCGGTTGGCATGTTGGCCTCGCTCTTTACGGCCAATGCCACCATTGGTTTTGTTCTTGGGGCGGTGTTCTGCTCGGCCTTAGTGCTGGTTGACTCGCCACGTTGGGTAGTGAGCGAGTCTCTTCAATCAATGTTAGCCCCGCTGGGCGTGCATAGCTACTTCTCCGATTTCGCTCGAGGAGTGGTAAGTCTTAAGGGTCTGTTATATTTCAGTTCGGTGGTGACGGTCGCGCTTTATCTGAACGTCATCATAATCGGACGTCGCCACTGGCCGCTGAGTGCGGGGGGCTACCGCTACTGGGTCCATCAGGTGGTGCGAGCGCTGGCGGTTGTTGTAGCAACGATAGCTATCACCGTGATAATTGGGCGCGGCGGTTTCCGCCTTGATACCACCGGAGAGCAGTTGCATTCGCTTTCCGATGAGACCGAACAACTGCTTGACGAACTACCCGATGATCGTCCGGTGTTGATACAGGCATTTATGAGTCCCGAAGTACCTCGGGCATATGTAGAGACACGAGCCAATTTGCTTGGTAAGCTTTCCGAGATTTCTGCTATCGCCGGTGATCGCATCCAGCTTCTTATTCACGACACCGAACCGTTCACCGATGAAGCCCGCGACGCCCGCGAGAAATTCAATATTCTTCCCCGGGAAGTGCTCGTGACTGAAAGCGCACGTTCAAGCACGTCTCAGGTTTTTATGGGCGTAGCTTTCACCAGCGGCGCCCGTGAGGAAGTCGTTCCGTTTTTTGATCGGGGCCTTCCGGTTGAATATGAGTTGATTCGCAGCATCCGGGTTGTTTCCAAATCACACCGTAAGACGGTCGGTGTGCTGGAGACGAAGGTGAAACTCTTTGGTGGTTTCGATTATAAGACGATGGCCAGTTCGCCGCCATGGTCGGTTGTCGCGGAGTTGAAGCGTCAGTACGACGTTATTCAGGTGTCCGCCGATGCTCCGATCACGCAGGAGATGGACGCCCTGGTCGTGGCTCTGCCATCATCGCTGACTCAATCGCAGATGGATAACCTGCGGGCCTATGTTCTGCAGGGTTCTCCTACCCTTCTGCTGATCGACCCGCTTCCGGCGATTGATCCCTCGATGTCACCATCAGTACCGGCCGGCGCTCAGATGAATCCATTTATGCAAAATCAAGCGCCACAGGAAGAACCTAAAGGTAACATCCGGAATTTCATGGCTGAGATCGGTATCGGTTGGGGACCATCGCAGTTGGTATGGGATAGCTACAACCCTCATCCCGATCTGAGTTCACTGCCGCCGGAGATAATTTTCCTCGGCGATGGTAACGAGACGGCCGAGATTTTCAGCTCGACCTACAGAGCCACTTCAGGTCTTCAGGAACTGGTCGCGATTTACCCCGGCTATCTCTTCAAAGGCGCTGTTGACGGCTTTGAATTCCAGCCCCTTCTGCGGACCGGGCGTGCATCCGGTATGCTCAACTGGCAGCAGGTGGTACAGCGCAGCTTCTTTGGACTATCGATCAATCGCAACGTTCGCCGTGTCCCCAGCAACGAATCATACATCATGGCTGCGCGAGTCTTTGGTTTTCAGGGTGGTGTGGATAGCAAAGCGATCGATGACCGTTCCCAGAAAAAAATCAATGCCATCGTTATTGCTGACCTTGATTTCATCTCGGAACAATTTTTCCAGATCCGTTCGCAGGCGATTGCCGGGTACAACTTCGATAACGTTACGTTCTTTCTTAACAGTATCGACATGCTGGTAGGTGATGAATCGTTTATTGATCTACGGAAAAAACGGGTGAAGCATCGTACTCTCGAGACGGTCGAAGCACAGACCGCTGAGTATCTTGAGCAACGCCTCTCCGAGGAAAAGGAAGCTGAAGAAAAAGCCCAGTTAGCTCTCGGTGAAGCGCAGCGTCGTCTTAACGAAAAAGTTGCCGAAGTGCAGAATCGTGACGACCTCGATGCTCAGGCCAAGCAGATCATGGCACGCAATCTTCAGGAAGCCGAGAACCGACGGTTTGAAGTCCTGCGTGCGAATATTGAAGCCAGAAAAGAGGCTACGATTCAGCGCAGCAAAGAAAACACCGAAACCGCGATCAAGCAGATTCAGAGTCGGATCAGGACCCTGGCCGTTACGCTGCCACCTATCCCGGTCTTTACACTCGGTGTAGTGATATTCCTCAGACGTCGTCGTCGCGAACGTGACAGTGCGGCTGCTGTCAGAAGGCTAAGGAGCTAATGATGGAAGAGAATAAAAAAACGTTGATAATGGCCGGAGCGGCCGTTGTTCTGGCGGTGATTGCCTTCTTCATGGCTCCCGGAAGGATCACTCCGGATGCATTCCTGGATCAGGGGGAGTCATTTTTCGAAGACTTCACCGATCCGAATGCTGCCGCCGTATTGGAAGTAATTGAATACAACGAAGAGTCGGGCGCCAAAAAACCATTCAAGGTTATCAATAATAATGGTATCTGGACGATTCCGTCGCATCACGATCACCCTGCCGATGGTGCAGATCGTCTCGCGCAGACAGCTGCGGGCGTAATCGGAATTAAGAAAGATGATTTCCGTTCCGACAATGTCTCGGACCATGAGTCCCTCGGCGTGATTGATCCGCTCGATGAAACAGCCGGGTTGGTTGGTCGCGGCCAGCGCATAACGCTCAAAGATAGTGGCGGCAAGATACTGGCCGACTTTATTGTTGGTCGTGAGGTCGAAGGACGCCCCGGGTTCCGCTTTGTGCGTGTCCCTGATCAAAAACGCGTTTACGCCGTGCGGATGGATATTGATATCTCAACGAAGTTTGAAGACTGGATCGAGACTGACCTTCTTTTGGTCGCTAAGTCTGATATCACGAGAATTGAGTTGAAAGATTATTCCATCAACGAACGTTCGCGCTCGGTCGATCAACGCGATGTCGTAATCCTGACTCTCAAGGATCAGACGTGGCAGGCAAATCGCATGGGCAACAAGCAGGTCGATTCCACTACAATAGAGGCGTTCCTAAGCACGCTTGATGAGTTGACCATTGTGGGAGTGCGACCGAAACCGGAAGGGCTGGCCCAAGACTTGATTGATGCCGGTTCAGCGGTGTCGCAGGTCGATGCTCGGTCGCTTCAGAGCAAGGGGTATTTCTTTGCTCGTGACGGTCGGCTGCTTTCCAACGAAGGTGAGCTCAACTTCCAGATGAAAGCGGGTGTGACATACACGCTGAGATTTGGCGAGGTTGTCTATGGTACCGGCGATGCGGTTACATCGGGAACAGGTGATCGGAATCAACAGGAAGGTCCGGCTGAGAACCGGTATCTGTTTGTAACAACCGAGTTCGATCAATCAACATTCCCGGAACCGACCAAACCGTCCAACACCGATTTTCAAAACAAGCCCGACAGCTTACTCACCGATAGAGATCGTACCAACAAAGATTTGGATCAAGCCCACAAACAGTGGTTGCGTGATGTTGACGATGGTCGGAACCATGCTGACCGACTGAATCATCGTTTTGCCAAATGGTACTACGTTATATCGGCGGAGAGTTTTGAAAAGCTGCATCTGACTCGCAGCGACTTGTTGGTCAACAAATAGTGATCGGCGTCAAATCAAACGCAAAGAAAAAGAGCAGACCAAACGGCCTGCTCTTTTTTGTATCTATCTAGATCTGAATGTTTACATGAAGCGCTTGAAGAATTTCAGAATCCCC
>DAOWIM010000338.1 GCA_030640905.1 bacterium | reverse complement strand
TCAGGTGGCATGCCTCCGCCAACTTGTTGGTTACCCCCAACTTGTTGGCCACTGGTAGGTGGCATGCCTCCGCTAACTTGTTGGCTACTGTCAGGTGGGACGCCGCTTCCACGTGGTTGTCCACCCGCGACATATTGTCCACCTCCAACGTGTTGGCTACCCGCAATGTGTTGGCTACTTCCTGCTGGTACGCCACGAACACCCGGTCCGGCAAACGTAGCTCCTGCCGGTGGTGTGCCCAATTGATCAAGATCAACCTCGCCCGATTCGATCCCTTCGGTGAAAATCGCGCCGTAGTCCTGGGGGACATCGCCCCCGTGGAAATTACTGCCCAGCGCGGAGATGTGTCCGCTTTCTCGCAGCGTGTTGATGTCGACTACGCCATCGTACTGCGACAGTGCGACATCCTCAACCGTCCCGAAAGTGAAGTTGGGAAGCCCTTCCTCCCATATCATTGCGACCAGATCAAGTGACCGGTCGGGAGTGTTCATATAGAGCTTGATGACATTCAGCAGTTTGTACACTTCGGGAACATCAAGCGAATCCTTGAACGTGAAATCGGTAATACCGGTGTCGAAGAAAAGCCCGGCCAGCCGATCTTCCTTGCCGCCGTCTTCGTAGATAATCTCGCCATCGTAGAGCAACTTCTCACGATCAACCCGGACCCATATCTCACCGCTGCTCTCAATAATACTGACCAGTTTTTCGGCAAAGGAACGCCGTAACGACTGTGGTAACGGATTGTCTTCGGGATAGAGAGATACAACCTTAATGACCTTCAGCAGGTCTTTCATAATGAAGCCGAGGTCTTTAATCAGGGCTTCTCTCTGGCTCGGATTTATGGTCATAGCATAGTTTTTCCAGTATCGGTCTATAGATCGGCATATTCGAGGCATAGCTTTAAGACGTTGGCGGCCAAAAAAATAGCCCGCCTTTTTCAGGCGGGCCGGGTTATCTGAGATTGCAGAGGTCGACTACAGCCGTTCGATCTTGCGGCGACCTTTCTTGACCATCTTAGTGGCGTTGCGGGTATCAAAAACCGCCTTGGCATTTTCCACGATCCATTCGTAATCGTAGTCACTGTGATTGGTCAGGATAACCACCAGGTCGGCCTTGCTCAAAAGTTCTTTGGTGAGTCGTCGCGACTTGTGCTTGGCGTTGTTCAACTTGAGAGTAGGCACATACGGATCATTGTACATGACTTTTGCACCGCGATCTTCAAGTAGCTTGATAACATCCAGCGCCGGAGACTCGCGCGTGTCTTTTATGTCTCCCTTGTAGGCCACACCCAGGGCGAGGATTTTCGTCTTGTTGAGTGACCGCGCAAAACGCTTGTTGAGAAGAGAGATGATTCGTTCCGTCACGTACTCGGGCATGTGGCTGTTGATATCGCCGGCCAGCTCTATGAAACGAGCATAGTAGTTTAACGATTTGAGTTTCCACGAGAGATAGTGGGGATCAATCGGGATACAGTGTCCGCCGAGTCCCGGTCCCGGATAGAATGGCATAAAGCCGAACGGTTTGGTAGCTGCAGCATCGATTATTTCCCACACGTTCAACCCGAGCCGGTCACACATCACCGCTACTTCGTTGACGAGGCCAATATTGACCGAGCGAAACGTGTTCTCCAGAAGTTTGACCATCTCGGCGGCCTGCGTTGAGGAGACCGCGTGGATATCGGGAATAGTTTGCTCGTAGAAGACTTTGGCTACTTTGGTGCAGATTGGAGTTATGCCGCCAACCACGCGGGGTGTGTTTTTTGTCGTATAGGTGGCGTTGCCTGGATCGACCCGTTCGGGCGAGAAAGCCAGGAAGAAATCGACACCAACTTTCATGCCACTCTCTTCGAGAATCGGAAGAATCAACTCCTCGGTCGTACCGGGGTAGGTAGTCGATTCAAGGACGACCAGCGCTCCCTTTTTGAGATAGGTCTTGACCTGACCGACAGCATTCAGAATGTAACTGACATCGGGGTCTTTGGTTTTGGAAAGTGGCGTCGGTACACAGATAGAAACCGTATCCATCTTCCTGATCAGCTTGAAGTCATCGGTAGCATGAAAATGCCCCGAAGATACAATCCGCTTGACGTCAGCGTTGGGGACATCGTCTATGTCCGATTTGCCGGCATTGAGCAATTTGTTCTTGGTTGGTGAGATATCAAACCCGGTCACTTTGAAACCGGCATTGGCCAGTTCAACCGAGAGCGGCAGGCCGACATAGCCAAGCCCGATTACGCCCGCGTTTGCTTTCCGATCGACCATTGCGGCCATCAGTTTCTTGCCGGATGATTGTTTTTTTGTGGTTTTGCTTGCCATATTGGTTCTCCAGAGCTCCGGCGATCAAGATCACCCGGAAATCTTCTCTCTCCAGTAATTGAGAGTATCAGTAAGAGTCTCTCTCAGTTTGTATCGGGTGGCAAAGCCCAGCTCTTGAACGGCCTTCCGGTTGCTTCCGCGCAGGATCGGGATATCGTTCTTGCGGAGGCGTGATCGGTCGGTCTTGACCTTGATCGTGGCCGGAGACAGTTTCAGGAGTAACTCAAGGACTTTGCTGATTGTATATGTTCGACCTGAACAGAACTGGTAGCTCTGACCCGGTTTTCCTTTTCTGGCCAGAAGCCGGTAGCCGCCAACGATATCCCTGACATCAGAGAGATCGCGTCGAGCCGAAAGATTACCCACTTGTATCTCCGGTTTCTGTTGACCGGCTTCGATTGACGCAATCTGTTTGGCGAATGCCGGAATTACGAAATTTTCATCCTGCCGAGGACCGGCATGATTAAACGCCCGCGCCACCACCACCGGTGTGCCGTGCCGTCGCTGATGGTAGAGGCAAAGCTGCTCGGCATATGCCTTGGAGATTCCGTAAGGCGAAACCGGATTGAGCTGCTGCTTCTCGGTCAACAACTTGCCGGGTGGTGTGAAAGTGCCATAGGTGTCAGCCGAAGTAACAAAGATCAACTTTCTCAATTTTGTTACCTCTCTGGCAGCTTCAAGAATGTTGAGAGTACCATCGAAATTGACTTTGTATGTTGCTCGCTCATTTGCAAATGATCTTCCCACCGATGCAAAAGCGGCCAGATGAAAAAGATAGTCCGGCTGCAAGCGCTTAAGTAACCGGCGGCAGCGAGATTGTTCAACTATGTCCAACGAGTAGAGAGAAAGCTGCTTCTTGATTGTGTCAATGTTGTTGGTGGGTTCATCATTGTAGATCGAACCGGCCACCCGATAGCCTGAGCGCAGTAATTCTTCGGCGAGGAACGATCCCACGAAACCGGCGATACCGGTTATGAAAGCGAGCGGTTTTCTCATTCGGTCAATCGGAGGAGAGGCGCTCCATGTCGGCGTCAACCATCATCTGTACCAGTCGCTCAAATGTAACGGTTGGTTCCCATCCCAGTTTCTTACGGGCGTATGATGGGTCACCCATCAGCAGATCAACTTCGGCGGGGCGGACAAATCGCGGATCGGTTACCACGTGTTTTTTGTAATCAAGATCGAGGGACTCAAAAGAACACCGCACAAATTCTTCAACCGAGTGAGTCTCTCCGGTTGCGACCACGTAATTGTCCGGCTCGTCCTGCTGAGTCATTAACCACATCGCACGAACATAGTCGCCGGCAAATCCCCAGTCACGCTTGGCGTCGAGATTTCCCAGCGCCAGTTTGTCGGCCAGACCCAGTTTGATTCGAACAGCACCATCGGTAATTTTGCGGGTGACGAACTCAAGGCCGCGACGGGGCGACTCGTGGTTGAAGAGAATGCCCGAGGATGCGTGGATGCCGTAGCTTTCGCGGTAGTTGACGGTAATCCAGTGGCCGTACACTTTGGCCACACCATAGGGTGACCTGGGATAGAACGGAGTTTTTTCCGTTTGCGGGACTTGTTGCACTTTTCCGAACATCTCCGAAGAGGACGCCTGGTAGAATTTGATCTTGCGATCGACCAGCTTTATTGCTTCCAGCATTTTGGCCACGCCGATAGCATCGAATTCTCCGGTTAGAACCGGTTGATCCCAACTAGCGGGAACGAATGATTGAGCAGCCAGGTTGTAAACTTCGGTTGGTCTATGCTGATCGATGATATTGATAATCG
>DAOWIM010000202.1 GCA_030640905.1 bacterium | reverse complement strand
TTCCGCAAAGGGCACAAATTGATCGGCGTGGCGCTCTATGCTGAAGGTACGCTGATCGGCTATCGCTTGATGCAGGAGACGGCCGCCGAGTACGACCGTGAATACGGACAGGATTATGCCTATCTCGGTTTTCGACCACAGTACATCGCGGCTATTTTGTCTATGGGCGAATCATTGGAACAGACGTTTCCCCAGGATTATCTCGGGACGAATTACCAGAACATTGAGATGCTCCGGACTATCGGCAACTATGACGATGTCGCCGGAGTTATTTCGATTGCCGACGGTTCCCTCACGACCCACTGGATCGAATACGGCGGGGGACGGTATGATGTCCGCATCTTGGCTGGAGTAACTGCTGCGATGGTTACAACCTATGATCCGTATGTCGCTTCGGGACAGCTTGATGCTCTGGTGGCTGGGCTTCGTGGCGCTGCCGAATACGAAAAGCTGATTGATCGTAAGGGTGGCGGAAATCGCGGCATGCTGGCACAGTCAACCGCGCATTTCTATGTGGTCGTACTCATTGTAATCGGCAACGTGGCGTATTTCAGATCGCGACGGAAGGGGAGAGGCTGATGGATATCGGAACGCTCGTTGCTGGTCTCCTGACTCTGGCGGTCCTATCGTTTTTGTACCGTGACAATCCGGTGTATAAGATGGCCGAGTCGCTGTTGATCGGAGTTTCTATCGGGTATTTTCTTGTCGTGACGTGGGAGAGCACCCTGATGGACACAATGTTCGAGCCGCTGTTTGCCGGTGATGATTTCTGGCTGCTGCTCCCGCTGTTGCTCGGGCTGCTGATGTTTGCTCGTTTCGGTCGCAGGGTAGCGTGGCTGGCGAAAATACCGATTGGATTTCTGATAGGTTCCGGTGCCGGAGTAGCTATTCCGGCAATGTTGTACGCTCGGACGATCAAGCAAATGTCGGCCACAGTCGTGCCCCTGACAACATCGTCGGGCTGGCCTGATATTTCCGGCATTGTTGTCCTTGTGGGTGTTACAACGACAATCACCTATTTCTATTTTAGTCGCGAACACGAAGGTGCGCTGGGCCGTTCGGCGAAAATTGGCACCTACTTTCTCATGGTGTTTTTCGGAGCGACATTTGGGTTTACAGTGATGTCTCGGATGTCAACATTCATTGGTCGCATGGAATTTCTGCTGACTGACTTTCTGGGCTTCATGTACTAAGTTCGGTATGAATGTGAACCTTTTGATTCTTGCGCCGTTCCGGTACAAGAAAGGCGGGCATAGCCCGTGACTTGTCCTCGATGCAAGGCTGCCATGAAAGAAGAGAAACGGTCTTTCCATAAGAAGCGGAAATGGATTTGTCCGAAGTGTGGCTTGGTCCGAATGCAGGTGCAAAAGAAGAAAAGTGATTGACTCCCGCCGTTTCTGCGCCCGATCATTTACAGAAACAGTTCGAATAAATTCCCGTAAGTATAGTATGCGAGATAGATATGAATGCAGGTGATAAGGGAGAGATCAGAGTTGGGACCTCAGGCTACAGTTTTGAAGACTGGCGAGGAGAATTCTATCCCGATGATATCGACAAGGGCAAGATGCTGGACCATTACTTCAAGTTTTTTTCAACTGTCGAGATCAACTCCACCTACTATCGGATCCCACACCCGGCTGTAATGCACAATATCGTAAAAAAAGCACCGACAGGCTCCGACTTTATCGTCAAGGTTCCACAGACATTCACGCATCGTCGCGAAGAATTGGAAACCGATGTTGAGAAATTCCGAGAAGCCCTGAAGCCGATGGAGGATTCGCGCCTGCTTTCCGGCCTGTTGGCACAGTTTCCGTATTCATTCAAGTTCAGCCCTGACGCATTGGACTATGTGGCCTTGGTTCGGGATGCGGTCGCTCCGCACAACCTGTTTGCAGAGTTTCGGCATGATAGCTGGGTGAATCGAACCATGTACGACCGGTTGCGCTCCGAGCAAATTGGCTATGTGTGTGTCGATGAACCGGCGCTACGGGGGCTTCTTAAACCGGACGCTTTCGCCACCACCGATACCGGCTATGTGCGACTTCATGGGCGCAACGCTGCAAAGTGGTGGGATGGCGGCGCACTTCGTTATGACTACCGCTACTCTAAAGAGGAATTGGCTGAGTGGCATACTAAAATTGAGAAATTGAGAGCCAGGCTCAAAAAGATATATGTGTTTTTCAATAATTGCCATCTCGGCCAGGCGGTCCAGAATGCCGGTGAATTCAAGGAAATGCTGGCTCAGCAGACGGGATAGATTGGTTTTAGTTGACCGGCGTGAATCGATTGCCTAGTTAGGGCACAATAGAAATGAGGCAGACTAATATGTTGCTTGAACTGAAAAACGTCCGCAAAGCTTATGGCGATAAAGTGGCGGTCGACAACCTCTCGCTTGATGTCCCGAAGGGTGTCATTTATGGCATCATCGGGCCCAATGGTGCCGGCAAAACAACCACAATCCGAATGATCATGAATATCACGGTTCCGGACAGTGGCGAGGTTTTGCTCGATGGGCAGAGAGTTACCAGTGATTTCCGCAATCGCGTGGGTTATCTGCCCGAAGAGCGTGGCCTGTACAAGAAGATGACGCTGGAAGAGGTAATTGTCTATATGGGCGAACTCAAAGGCCGCACGCGCCGTGAATTGATAGCGAAAATCGATCCCTGGCTACAGCGCATGAACCTGGCTGAGTATCGCCTCAAGAAAGTCGAAGAACTCTCCAAAGGCATGCAGCAGAAACTTCAGTTTGTCACAACCATCATTCACGGACCCGACTTGATCATTCTTGATGAAATCTTCTCCGGCCTCGACCCGCTTAATATCGAACTAATCAAAGATATAATCCTTGACCTGAAACGCGAAGGTAAGACGATTCTCTTCTCGACTCATGTCATGGAACAGGCCGAAAAGCTGTGCGATCATGTCTGTATGATTAATCGGGGTCAGAAAGTGATCGATGGTCGCCTCAATGAGGTCAAGGCAGGGTTCGGCAAAAACTCTGTGCAGATTGATATTGAGGGCGACGGTGGATTTATTGCCGAGCTGGAGGGTGTTGGCGGTGTCACCGAGTTTAACAACTATATCGAACTGAATCTCGAAGAAAAAGCCGACACCAATTGTATCCTCAAGGCTATCGCCGACCGGGTGCTGGTCCGGCGGTTTGATATCGTCGAACCATCGCTTTACAATATCTTCATTGATACGGCCAGAATTGATCCGGCTGAGTTGAATAACAAGGGAGGGACAACCGATGTCTAAGTTCTGGATCATCTTCAGGCGCGAGTACGCGCAGGTTGTCCGCAAGAAATCGTTCATTGTCGGTATTCTGTTGACGCCGGTAATACTGGGTGCATTAACTATCGGACCGACTTTCCTGGCACGCATGCAATCATCCGAAACCGAAAAGCTGGCGGTCATTGATCGGAGTGAGATGCAAATTGGCCAGAGCTTCAAAGAAGCTCTAACAGAGTACACTTTGCCCGATTCCGATATGCCATACTATTCAGTGGAACAAGTTTTTGAGCTACCTGCTACTGATTCTGTCAAGTTCGCCGAAATTGAGGATTCGTTGCGGCATGAAATTCAGGATAAGGACCTCAAGTATTTTCTCGTCATCAATCAGAACCCTCAGGTGTCTGACACCAATCTCTACCTGGTGACTAATTCTGATTCGTTTCGCTCGTTGAATCGGTTTGAGAAGCAGCTATCCAACGTGCTCTCCTCGATCAGACTTGAGATGTCCGACATCAACCTGTCAACAGATTCGGTACTCGCTCTAACCGGTCGGATCGATCTGGTGACTCGCGATGCCAAAGGGGAGTCGCTGCCGTTCCAGGTGAAGTATTTTTCGATGCTGGCGTTCCTGATGATCATGTTCGGCATGATTATCGGCTACGGTCAGATTGTAATGCGGTCGGTAATCGAAGAGAAGAACTCACGTATAATGGAAGTATTGATTTCATCGGTCAGCCCGTTTCAACTCCTGGCGGGAAAAATCGCCGGACTGGGCGCCGCTACTTTTACACAAATCGGTGTCTGGGTAATAATTGGAACCGGTCTCTATTTCATGCGCGGTTCCCTGAGTATCCCAAGTGGTGTTGACCGAATTATATTCGATCCGTTTATTATCATCTCGTTCGTACTCTTTCTAATAGCCGGTTACCTGTTCTACTCTACAATATTTGCCCTCATTGGATCAATCGTAAACTCAGAGAAAGAAGCCCAGAATTTTATTATGCCGGTAACGATGGTATTCGTACTGCCGTTTATGGTCGGTATCTATGTAATTCAACAACCGAACTCGACAGCCTCAATCGTGATGTCGTTCATCCCTTTGCTTACGCCATCAATGATGATGATGCGGGTTATATTCCTGGCTCCTTCGCTGACCGAATATACTCTCAACGGTATAGTAGGGGAGGCCCTGCTGGGATTTGTAACTCTGTCGCTGTCGGTAGTTGCTATTATCTGGTTGACGGCTAAGATATTCCGGATCGGTATCCTCATGTACGGCAAGAGGCCAACCTTCCCGGAGATCATGAAGTGGATCAAATACTAATATGCGGTTTTTGAATATTCTATTTGCTCGCAGTACGCTCCCGAAAGTTCTACTCTTTCTGGCGGCCTTTGTGTTTTTCTCGGCCAATACGGTCTATTTCATTGAGGCCGAGGAGGGCATCTTTCGGGCTGCGATGGGGAAGACGTATCACCTCAATTTTGATAGCGTTCGCCCAAAAGGACCGTACCTCAACCTTAAATCGGCCCTGCTGGTTGACTACAATAACGGGGAAGTGCTCTTCTCAAAAAACGCCAACACCCAGCGGCCAATAGCATCTATCAGCAAGTTAGTCGCGGCGATGGTCTTGGTCGATCAGGGCGTTGATTTGGAAAGTACCGAAGCGATCAGTAAGGCTGACGCCCGGCGTTCTTCGCGGTCGAGGCTCAATATCGGCTATGAACTGACTCTGCGCGACCTGCTCCATGCGGCCTTGATGAACTCCGATAACCGTGCCACCCGCGCTCTGGCCAGGGCGACTTGTGGGACAATCGAAGACTTTGCCGCCGAGATGAACCGCAAGTGCAAAGCGCTCGGCCTGAAACAAACGAATTTTGTTGAGCCAACCGGGCTCAGTGCCCAAAACGTGTCGACCGCCCACGAAGTAGCCAAAATCGTCCACTACGCGTACGATTACGAGTTAATCCGAGAGATTACATCGAAAAAGACTTACTATGTAAAGATCATCAATAAGAAGAATCGCCGTGTTTCGATGGCCAACACCAACCTGATGATCCACTCCCCATACTTCGTTCTGACCGGCAAGACCGGCTTTATCCGTGCCGCCGACTACTGCCTGACCACTCTGATTCGCAACAAGAAGGGTGAGCGACTCACACTCGTTCTGCTGGGCGTTCCGAGAGACAGGCTGCGTTTTCGGGAAGCTCGCAAACTGGTTGACTGGGGCTTCAAGCAATTGAGTTCGTAGCAATCCGGCTGATCGCTGTGATTAAAGTGTTACTTTAGATGTGGGGCGCTCGATTATGAGAACAGATTATATCTAATTATAGCATAGATGGCGCGCACAGCGTCGCGGAGACCGATTTTCTTGCCCTCAGCGTAGCTTCGCCGATAGTATGTAATCGGGACTTCCCAGACCCGTACGTTGAGCTTGGACATCTTGGCGGTGATCTCCGGATCGAAAGCAAATCGCTTTTCCTTCAATTCGATCTGGTCGAGAACATCCCGCCGGAATACTTTATAGCAGGTTTCAACATCGGACATTCCGAGGTCGGTAAACATATTCGACACATGGGTGATAACACGGTTGCCGAACCGGTGCCAAAACTCCACAACTGGATGCGAGCCAGACCCCATGAAGCGGGAGCCATAGACTACATCGGCCCGGTCGCTCAAGATCGGCTCAATCAGGCTCGGATACTCGTTTGGATTATACTCAAGGTCGGCATCCTGGATTATGATAATATCGCCGGTCGCCACCGCAAACCCGGCTCGGCAGGCGGTGCCTTTGCCGCTGTTGCGCTCCAGATAGACGACCTTGTCAACTGTCGCTTCGATCTTGTCCCTGAGCAACTCGCGGGTACCATCGGTAGAGAAATCATCGATCAGGATGACCTCCATATCATCGACCGGGGAGGCCTTGACGCGGCGGAGGATCTCCTCAATAGTGGAGACCTCATTATAGACAGGTATGATTACCGAGAGTTTCAAATCCTATAACGTCCCATAAGATATATTATGTTTACTAATGGACAATTCTCATCCTGAAAATTGATCCCTTAGGTTGCCTCCAATATAGTCTTGATCTGGATTCTGTCAAACATTATCAACCGACCCCGCTGGTTTCAGAAGTCGATCGGCCGTCCAGCGGGCATAAGTCGATATAGTTGACCTGACCACCGCTCTCTAATGGGAGAAAGTGATTGACAATTCCATGATCACTATTATCCTGTTAGCGAACCCGACATAACGAGGCTACGTATATTACAAAGGAATGGCGCAGTATGAAGAATATCTCTGAGGATGACAAGCAGGAGCTACGACGGTTGGATCTCGCGGTTGAGGAAATGTGGAATAAACTGCT
>DAOWIM010000316.1 GCA_030640905.1 bacterium | reverse complement strand
GGCAGAGCCGAACGCATCGAACGATACTGCGAGAAGTTTGATATTCGGGATGCCCAGAGCCTCAACGAAGAAACCGACTAAGCTAAAGGACAGCTTCAAGTATGAGTGCGCAAATCATTGATGGTAAAGAGGTAGCGAAGAGCGTCAGGAAGTCTATCAAGGCTCGCATTGCCACTCTGAAAGAGAAGGGAGTCACTCCCGGTCTGGCCACAGTGTTGATCGGCGATGATCCCGCATCGCAAACCTATGTGAAGAGCAAGGTTCGGATGTGTGAGAAGCTTGGGTTATATTCGGAGGCTATTGGCCGACCGGCTGACATCGCTCAGGCCGAACTTGATGAAATCGTCGCGCAACTCAATGAAGCTCCCAACATTCACGGGATTCTCGTACAATCACCGCTGCCGTCGCATTTGGATGAACCGGCGGTTGTCAAAGCTATCAAGCCTGAGAAAGATGTCGATGGTTTTCATCCGTACAATGTTGGTCTAATGCTGATCGGTGAGCCAAACGTGCTGCCCTGTACGCCTCATGGGATCATGAAACTGTTGGAGTATTATGATATCGACCCCGCCGGTAAAGAAGCTGTCATTGTTGGGCGCTCCAATATTGTCGGCAAGCCAATGGCCGCTATTTTGGTGCAGAAAGCGAAGATGGCCAACGCCACGGTCACTATCGCGCATTCCCGTTCGGCCAATCTCGCCGAAATAACTCGCCGGGCCGATATTCTGGTTGCGGCTGTCGGGCGACCGGGCACAATTGATGGCTCGATGATCAAGGAAGGGGCTGTTGTGATCGATGTCGGGGTCAACCGAATCGATGACTCCAACGATCCCAGAGGTTATCGGTTGGTCGGCGATGTTGACTTTGATTCGTGCGCCGCGAGAGCTTCCTGGATCACACCGGTGCCGGGCGGAGTAGGACCGCTGACTATCGCAATGCTGATGTTCAACACAGTCGAGGCAGCTGAGCGGTCGATTTCCGGATAAGATTACCAGCCCCGATGTCTGCAATTAGTTTCCTGAATTCTGCAAGTAACTACTGAATTGTTCAACTTCTGAACTTCGCAGATTCTATCAGTTCAGCTACCAGGTCGTTTGACGCAATGGGCCTGGGTGAACTTGTTGCCATCAAGCAAGTTATCGTCTAATTATGGACCTCGATACTGGGAAGATATTTCCACCCCGAAAATGTCTCGCAATTGCCTGTGGGGCATCGACTTTGCTCTTTCTGAGTTGTTGGGGTGGAGTGTGGATAAGCGCCCCGTTTTTTTATTATGAAAATGTACTCACGTGCCTCTCTTGTCCGTCTTCTTACGACGGTATTGATACTGACTGTTGCTTTCCGTTTTACGGCTGGCGCTGATGATCGCCAGTCCAAACGCGTCGGGTTGAGTCTGTCTTCGGAACAAACGGAAAGCCTGATCGACAACATTGCCATTTTGCCACAGACTAACACGACTCTGCGGTCGGGAGAAACGCTTCAATTTTACGCCACAGCTTATGACTCAGAAGGCAATCTGTTGCCTGACGTTGATTTCATCTGGTCACTGGCCGACAGTGCTTCTCTTCTCGGGACGCTCGACGGGCCGGCGTTCACAGCAGCGGAGGTCGGAGTGGGGCGTGTGCGAGTCTCTTGCGGCAACGCTTCTGCAGAGTCGGCTGATATTGCGGTGCTGCACGGTGATCTGAGCCAGCTCTTCCTGAACATTCTTCCCGATCAAATTGTCAACCAGACGCTTAAGGATACCGCCGAGGTAATGCTCTTCGATACCTACGGCAACCTCTGCATCGAATACGATCTGGCGGCAAATCCACTGACCCTGACACCATCGGTCGGGCAGTTAATCCCCGACCATTTCAACGATAGCTCCCTGCAGACGGGCGGCATAGTTTACCTGCTTTCAGCCGGAGTTGTGTATGGTGAATCTTCGACTATTTGTCAGATTGTTGCCTCTACCGGGGGAATTGTCTCTCAGGCGGTGGCGATCTCGTTTAATGGTTACGATATTCTCGAAGTTCTTGATTCCAATTACGATCCGATAGAGTCGATTTCTCGGGACGAACCCACAACGGTGTATGTCGTCCTTCGGAACGGTGGCAGCATATCGCCCGGTGCGCCGGTGCGAGTGCAGGCCGGGTTGGTTGCCGGTGATGAAACAGACTCTGGAAATTTTATCGGTGGGTGCGGTGGACAAACCGATACACTCGCGCTCACGTTGCCTGCATACACCGGGATTGCGACTGTCGATACACTGGCAATCTATGTCGAGGCAGATTTTCAATTACGAGGAATGACATATACGTCGGTCGACACTCTGGCTGTTCCGGTTATGATTGAGGAAGCGACGAGTCTGGAAATTGACGAAGGCTCAGTGACGCCGGATTCAATCTATCCCGGCGAATCATTCCAGATCGGGTTCTATGTTGAAGCCGAATCTTTTGGCGGACCGATTGACAGTGCCTATCTGACAGTCCAACTAGTTTCGGAAAAAGGTGGTCCCTCTCTTGTCACTCTCTTTGACAATGCAATCACCGAGGAGAGTTTCTCAGGTGGGTTGATCAGCTATTGCGGGTTGTCGGCGCTTGTATCTTCGCAGGCAGGGCTTTCTGCCGGAACGTACTGTTATCATTTCGACTATAGGCTTTTCTCGGGAGAGCAGACTCTTGTTCTGGGCAATCAGTATCCCGATTCGGTTGAATTGCTTCCCACAATATCGTTAGGCTACGTGATATCCAGTCTTGCTCCAACGACGGTCCGAGCGGGCAATGAAGTTTCGTTTGGATTCCAGTTCAACCTGAGTAGCACCGTTGGGATCACGATCCATCCCGAACTCTCAATAGTTCGTATCGTTGGCGATGGTTTCAGTGCTACCACCAGCTTGCTCTCTTCGATAGACAGCTTCCACGATGGTCTTAACGATGTTGTCTCGCAACCATTCTTTGTACCGGAATCGCAACTTGGTCACGACCTTCATATCAGCGCCGAGATTGCCTACAGTGTATTCTCCGGCGACGCTGCCCTCACCTATGCCACCGACCTGGGAGGCGAAGCGGTTGCGGTTAAACAGTCGGCCAGAGTGCAAATTATTGCTGTCGAGGTTGACGCTCCCAACGCTCCTTGTGTCAACACTGGACAGGCATTCAATGTTGTGTGTCAACTGGCCAATCTGTCCAATGTTGAGGTCGGGTCGCTCGGCCTGGTTCTCTCAAGCGACGGCAGTTCCAGTTTTGTTTCCGAGGTGACGGTGGAGAATCTGACGGCACTGGACACGGTGGAAGTTGTTTTTGAGGTCACTGCCTCGGAGCAGGCCACCGCTGCCGAGTTATTCCAGGTTGGTGTTGCTACCGGCGAAGTTGACGTCCTGCCGGCGATTGACAATATGACTCTTGTTCAGATTGAGACGCCCGCGATGCTGGCGATTGAGTGGGAGGTGTTGGGGCTTGATGGTGGTATCATTGGCACTGGAGACGAGTTCAGCCTGATTGTCGAAGTGGTCAATCAAGGACAGGCCACCACCTCCAACGGTGAGTATCTCCTGACGGCTGATGGTGTCGATTTTGGGTTGGGTGATTCGTTGCGGGGAGTTTTTGTGGTCGGTGAACATCTGAATTTTGCATTGCAGGCACCGGCGTTCGACACGGCGGTTCTCTTCACATTTGAGATCACAAGCTTACCTCAGGACCTCAACAGCCAGGAACCTGCACAGACTGCCAATTCATCTTTTGAGTTTGCCGTCAGAATCGAATCATTCGATGCTGATATCCGGGTTGAAACAGAGCTACCGGATCATCAACCAGTATTGCCCGGGCGGGCGGCGGAGCTTTTTGAGATAACGTTCGTCAATCCGAGCGGCTCCAGCGGTAGTCGGATTGAACTGCAGAAGATTGAATTACAGATAACAGATAGAGCCGACCAACCGCTCGACGCTCGTGATGTCTTCATAGCGGGTAGTACCTGGTTTGTCGATAGCGATGACAATCGTCTGGCACAGGCAACAATCGGCGGTAATCGAGTTCTTTTTTTCTTCAGCGGTTTTGTCATTGAGCCGGGACAGACACGTTCGGTGAGGCTGCTCGGTACTGTGAAAGCCGGTTTGGAATCGTTTCGGGTGAAGCTTGATCGGGACGATGTTACGATGGTGTTGCTCGATGGTCCGGCGGCGGGAACTGCTCCGCGTCTTTTCTCAAGCGAGGAGGGACAGTACCTGATCTCGACCGATATCGTGCTCAAGAGGGCGTCATTCGGTGAATCACTGATGGCTGAGAACAATCCGTTTGATCCGGTGGAAGGCCCGGCTGTGCTGACGTACGAACTGGCGCAGGCATCGACGGTAGAACTTCGCGTTTTCACTCTGACTGGTGAGCAGGTTTTCTTGCACATTTATCCGTCCGGTTCCGAAGGCGGCCAGGAAGGTGAGAATTTCGTTGAATGGGATGGTTGTAACAGTAGCGGTGACTTGGTGCGAAATGGTGTTTACGTTGTGCTAATTCGCGCGCTGGCCACCGGCGAGACCACAAAGCTAAGACTGGCCCTGGTGCGATAATGAAAAATGGATTCAGCATACTCATTCTGACGCTGGTTCTGATGCTGGCAACTTCGGTTTCGGCGGACAACGCAGGCAATGAATCGCTCTTTGCTGTCGGCGCCGGGGCAAGAGCTCTTGGGATGGGTGGTGCCTTTACATCGATGGCCGATGACGCTTCTGCCGTTTACTACAACCCGGCCTGCCTGCCGCATCTTGAGTTTCACGAAGTGTCCTTCATGCACATGCAACTGTTCGAGGGGACGGTCTATGACTTTGCATCGTGGGCGCATCCTCTGTTCGGTCTTGGGGGAGTCGGTATTGCCTATATGCGCATCGGCACCAGCGATATTGTGCGGAGGAGCAACTTTGTAAATGAAGGTTGGTTTAATTTCTCGACCTCGCAGTTGCTCTTTTCGGCAGGATGTGAACTGGAGGGTGGTATTACTGCCGGGGTGACATTGAAGGTTATC
>DAOWIM010000219.1 GCA_030640905.1 bacterium | reverse complement strand
GGGCGTGACTTTCACAATTTCAATACGCTCTATCGGGACAACAAAGATGTTGAGATTGTCGCTTTTACGGCTACGCAGATTCCTGATATCGAAGGTCGTAAATATCCTGCCGCTCTGGCCGGTAAACTTTACCCGAAGGGCATCCCGATCTACGATGAGTCAAAGCTGCTCGACCTGATCGCTAAACACAAGATCGAAGAAGTTGTCTTTTCCTACTCTGACGTACCGTATGAATACGTGATGGACAAGGCTGCTCATATCATGGCCGCTGGCGCTCGCTTCGCTGTTGAGGGTGGCGCGCCGACTATGATCAAGTCGAAAAAACCGGTGGTGGCTGTTTGTGCGGTGCGGACCGGTTGTGGCAAGTCGCAGACAACTCGCAAGGTAGCCGAGGTGCTTCAGGAGATGGGTAAGAAAGTGGTGGCGATTCGTCACCCTATGCCGTACGGCGATCTGGCCAAACAGGCCTGCCAGCGTTTTGCCACCCTCAAGGACCTGGACAAACATAAGTGTACAATCGAGGAACGCGAAGAGTACGAACCTCATATTGTCAGCGGCGTGATCGTGTATGCCGGTGTTGATTATGAAATGATCATTCGCGAAGCGGAAAAAGAAGCCGATGTTATCCTCTGGGATGGCGGTAACAACGACATGTCGTTCTACAAGCCTGACCTGATGATCACCGTGGCGGACCCGCATCGTCCCGGACATGAGTTGACGTATTATCCGGGTCAGGTAAATTTGTTGATGTCTGACGTGGTGGTGATCAACAAGGTTGCATCCGCTGACGCCGAGGATGTCTCGGAAGTACGGAACAATATTCGTATGGCCTGTCCAAAAGCGACGATAATCGAAGCAGCTTCGCCGGTGCAGGTTGATGATTACGAAAAGATTCGCGGCAAACGTGTACTCGTTGTCGAAGATGGACCGACCCTGACCCACGGCGAGATGCCGTATGGAGCCGGGGTGGTAGCGGCCGAGAAGTACGGCGCTGGAGAACTGGTCGATCCGCGACCATATACGGTGCGGTCGATCACGAAAACGTTTGAGAAGTATCCCGGTATCGGCGTGTTGTTGCCGGCAATGGGTTATGGCAACCAGCAGGTGAAAGACCTGCAGGCGACGATCAACAAAGTTGATTGTGATCTCGTAATCGTGGCTACGCCAATCGATCTGACACGCCTGATCAAGATCAACAAGCCTTCAGTTAGAGTCTTCTACAGTCTCCAGGAAATCGGTTCACCCGACCTGACGTCGGTGCTGCACGGTTTCTTCGGCAAAGGGAAGAAGAAGGCAGCGAAGAAATAGGAAATGAGGGGCGGATCGGTTGCGGTCCGCCCCGTTACTAAAACGTTACGGACCTGACATAATGCCTGAAGCAAAAACTGCCGTCGTTGCGCTTGGTGGGAACGCTATCACCGTTCCCGGGCAGGAAGATACGATTGCCAACCAGTTTTTCAATACGCGTAAGTCACTGGACGGAATTGTCGAGCTGGCTCGCGAAGGATTTAAGCTGGTGGTGACGCACGGCAATGGTCCCCAGGTGGGCAACTGTCTGTTGCGGGTCGAACTGGCTCGTGGCAAGGCTCCTGTCTTGCCGTTGGGTGTTCTGGTGGCCGACACTGAAGGCGGGATGGGCTACATGATTGAGCAGTCGCTCGGCAATAGACTTCGGGCCGAAAGGATTGATCGTCAGGTGGTGACGATAATAACGCAGATGGTTGTTGATCCTGACGATCCGGCTATAGATAACCCGACTAAGTTCATTGGCCAGTTTCATACCGAAGAAGAGGCCGACACTTTTACTGAGACTCGCGGCTGGCGCATGAAGAAAGATGCTGACCGAGGGTGGCGGCGGGTGGTGCCATCGCCGACTCCGTTGCGCGCTGTGGTTGGTCCCACGGTGAGAAAACTGGTAGAGGACGATGTCATTGTTGTTGCCGGTGGTGGTGGCGGTATTCCGGTCTATGTTGATAGTAACGGCAATCTGGAGGGGATAGATGCTGTTATCGATAAGGACCTCGGCTCGGCGGTGCTGGCCGATGAAATCGGAGCGAGTATCCTCTGTATTCTGACGACGGTTGATCGCGTGGCGCTTAATTTTGGCACGCTGGATCAACAGTATCTGGAGACGGTAACGCTTTCGGAAATGAAAAAACATCTCGCCGATGGGCATTTCCCTGAGGGGTCGATGGGACCCAAGATCAGGGCTGCGATCCGTTTTCTGGAACAGGGTGGTGAGATGGTAGCTATCGCATCGCTGGAGAACGCTCGCAAGGCTGTCCTCGGAGAAGCGGGAACAAGGATTGTACCGGATTGAGAATGTGTGAACTATCACGAGAAACTATTGACCAAATCCTTGCGAAGGGTCGCATTTTCGAGGTAGGTGGTGTGGTGCGTGACCGGATGCTTTTTGATAAGCCGCCGGCCAAGGACCGTGACTACCTGGTCACCGGTATTCCATTTCGCGAACTATCGTCCATACTACGCCGTTACGGGAAAGTTGATCTGGTCGGCCAGAGTTTTGGTGTGATCAAGTTCACTCAGTTCTCCAAAGGCAAGCAACATACTTTTGATATTGCTCTTCCGCGCAGGGAGTATTCCACAGGTACAGGGCATAAAGAATTTGAGGTAGCTTTTGATCCCGAACTGAGCGTTCAGGACGACTTGCACCGTCGCGATTTCACAGTCAATGCTATGGCTGTGGCTCTGGACAATAACGAACTGATTGATCCGCTCGGCGGACAAGCCGATCTGGGACACAAGTGTCTGCGGATGGTTTACCCGAGATCGTTTGAAGATGATCCGTTGCGTATGCTGCGGGCTATTCAGTTTGCCGCACGGTTTGAGTTTCTGATCGAACCGTCTACTTTTACCGCGCTCCGGAGAAATTCCGGATTGATCGCCACAGTATCGCCCGAACGAATTGCCGAGGAGCTTGGCAAGTTGCTGGCGCTGTCTCGACGACCGTCCGAAGGATTCAGATTGATGCAGGCCACCTGTCTGTTGAAAGAGATACTTCCTGAGTTAGAGGCGACCGTTGGTGTCGATCAACCCGGCGGTTATCATGCGTATGATGTGTTTGAACACACGATACGGACGGTCGATGCCTGCCCGCCGCGATTAAGTCTTCGTTTGGCAGCTCTATTTCACGATATCCGAAAACCTCAGGCCAAGCGGATTACCGACACCGGGGCGACATTCTATGGCCACGAAGTTACTGGCGCAAGAACGGCCCAAAAAGTTATGCGCCGCCTGCGCTTTTCAAACGAACTAATCGATGATGTCTACATTCTGGTCCACAAACATATGTTCACTACCGATGTCTCCGACAAGGGATTGCGACGTTTGATTCGCCGGGTTGGGGTTGAGCGGATATTTGATCTGCTTGATTTACGGCGGGCTGATGTTATCGGGCAGGGGATGGG
>DAOWIM010000148.1 GCA_030640905.1 bacterium | reverse complement strand
GCCTGACTGCCTACCCCATTGACGGCGGCACGGTGCGGTTGATGGTGCCCGACTCTTTGATCCATCCTACGTTGCAAATGAAATTTGTATCCGATGTTGGACATCTGAAAGTGGTGCCGGACAATTCCGCGCGAGTTGTCATCAACGAGAAAACCGGTACGATTGTGGCCGGGCAACATGTGACTATCGAACCGGTAGCTATCGCTCACGGCACGATCACGGTAAACATCCAGTCGTCGCCGATAATCTCACAGCCCGAGCCATTCAGCTCCGGCCAGACTATCGTATCTTCGGAATCGAGAATCAGTATCAATGATGAGAAGGCCCGTGTCGTTCACCTTACCGGCTCAGTGTATCTTTCCGATGTCGCCAAAGCCCTTAACAAAATTGGAGCGACACCACGAGATATCATTGCCATCTTCCAGGCTATGAAACAGGCCGGAGCGCTCAGATCGGAACTGGTGATTTTGTAGGATGTCTTCGATCGGCCTGAAAAACCCCGCTGGTGTGATGTTTCCACCCAGCCAGCTAGAGAATCTCAAAGGTCAAAAAGCGACTTCGCTGGAAGCAGAGAAGATTCGCCTGAGAAAAGCGACCCAGGAGTTTGAGTCGTTTTTTCTCTATTATATGATGAAAACGATGCGCAAGACCATCCCGAAGAACCCCTTCACCGAAGGTTCCGGTTCTTCCCAAGGTCTGGGCAAGGACACATTTGAACAGATGTTCGACATGGAAATTGCGCGTGGCGTTTCAAACAGTGGGCCGAGATCGCTATCCAGCTTGCTTTACAAATCGGTTGAAAAACTACTGGAGGCCAAGTATGTATCTTCAGAGGGGAAACCATTCCTTAAACCGCTTGAGGCTCCACCCCAACAACCTGTAAAGTTAGCGCCCGAGCCGACAAAGATTGAGAAATCCGGTCCGCAGTTTCATCAGGTGCACCGACCGGCTCGGTTTAAACCGGTGTCCCCGGAATCAGCGATACCGGCAAACGACAAGATAATTGCTCGATATGGTAAACAGATTGAACAGGCCGCAAAAGTTACTTCTCTAGATCCGGCCCTGATTTACTCGGTAATCAAGGTTGAGTCCGACGGTGATGCCTCGGCGGTATCGGAAGCCGGCGCCAGTGGGCTGATGCAACTGGTTCACTCAACCGCGAGTGACTACGGAGTACAAAATATCTTTGACCCCGCAGAGAATATCAGGGCCGGATCCTCTTTCCTTAAGGACCTGCTTAAACGATTCGGCAGCCTCAAACTTGCTCTGGCTGCCTACAATGCCGGTCCGGGTAATGTTAGGAAATACGGCGGCGTGCCGCCTTTTGCAGAGACCGAGCGATACCTTGAGAAAGTAAATGACACGCTCAAAGTGGCCTTGGGTCTGTTTAAAAATAATTGGACTAAAGCGCCCTGAGATTGGGTCGATAACCAGTGTATAGAAATTGAACAGTAGAGATATTGGATATGGTTAATCAATTGATTGACATTATTGGCAGGGAAGCCACCCTTTTTGAATCTTTCCTTCAGCTACTCGAACAGCAGCAGGATTTCCTGGTGACAAATGACGTAGATGGTCTCAACCGGATAACTGATCTGCAGCGGGAGAAACTGGTACAGAGCCAGTTGCTTGACAAAGAGCGGGAAGACCTGGTAGCGAAAATTCAGATTGCCAACAAGATTGATGGCGACCTAAATGTCAGCCGTCTGCTCGAATTGGTCGATTCCCAACAGGCCAATCGACTCTCACAGCTACGGGAGACGATCCGCGATCTCAACGATCGCATCACCGATGTTCGCAATCAGAACGCCACGCTTTTGAACCGGTCACGCGAATATATTCGTAAGACCCTCGAAATGCTTACCAAGTTGAACCAGCCGGAAACCACCTATACGCCAATGGGACAGGGTGATCCACAGCAGTTCAACATTGCAATTGACAGGAGGGCGTGATGCCGGGACTATTTCAAACCCTCGAAATCGGTAAACGAGCGCTGCTGACACATCAGGTGTCGCTACAGACAGCGGGTCATAATATCGCCAATGTCAACACACCCGGTTACACTCGCCAGCGGGTTAATATCAACTCATCGCTTCCTGAGTGGACCGCCAACGGCATACTTGGAAGTGGCGTGCAGGTTAATTCAATCCGCCACATACGCGACCTCTTCCTCGGTGAGCAATATCGCGAGGATGCCAAGTCGCTTGGTCAATGGCAGTACAAGAGCAAGCTGATGACCGAGATTGAATCACTTTTTTCCGAGCCGAATGACAACACTTTGTCGCACGCTCTCAACAAATTCTGGGATTCCTGGTCGGACCTGTCCACCAATCCAAATTCGGTCAGTAGCCGTGTGGCTATTGTCGAACAGGCCAATCTGCTGGTTAACTCTTTTCATGATCTCTCCATCCGCCTTGATGGTCTCCAGTCATCAATTGATCGGGACCTTGTGGGTTACACTGATGAGATCAACCGTCTGACAAAAGAAATTGCCAGTATCAACAAACTGACAAGAACTGTGGAGTTGGGCGGCACTCAGGCCAATGATCTTCGCGACACCCGCGACTTTCTGATTGATCAACTGGCCAGGTACATTGATGTCACCACCGCTGATCAAGGTAATGGTGAAGTCAACGTCATGATTGGAGCCATGACACTGGTTGATGGGGGCGATGTTATCGAGATTAGCGCCGATGCTGTCAATATCGACGGAGAACTGAAACATGCTCTGAATTGGAAGGGTACCTCGGTTAAACTAAAGAACTCCGATGGCGAGTTGAAAGGGTTATTCGACTCCCGCGACATAACGATCCCGCATTATAAAGACCAGCTTGATGAGTTGGCCTGTGCCATTATCGAGCAGGTCAATACCTTACACCGAACCGGTTACGGTGTTGATGGTGTCAATGGGCGAAACCTGTTCGATACCACATACATGAGTGCTGCAAATATATGCCTCTCTTCGGATATTGTCAGTGATCCGTCGCGCATCGCCGCTTCAGCATCCGGGGAGATCGGAGACAATACAATAGCGCTGGCCATGCATGACTTGCGGAAACAAACCGTGATGTCCAATGGTGCCAGTACGATGAACGATTTCTACAATAGCTTGATAGGTAAGCTGGGCATCGAAACTCGCGAAGCCCAATCATTTTCAGATAGTTATACCCTGCTCCTTGAGCAGGTGGAGCAGGCCCGACAGTCGGTACAGGGGGTTTCGCTGGATGAAGAGATGACCAACATGGTC
>DAOWIM010000186.1 GCA_030640905.1 bacterium | reverse complement strand
TTGATATCGACGTTCAGGGCGCATTCAAATTGCGAAAACTGCTGCCCCATGCGATCACGATCTTCATCCTGCCTCCATCCATCACGGCTCTCAGGAATCGTCTGCGGCGGCGCGGAACCGAAACGAAGGAACAATTGAAGGTCCGTTTTGACAATGCGCAGAAAGAAATGAAACTTTTTCGCAAATTCGACTATGTCGTGATAAATCAAGAACTTAACGTTGCAACAAACGAAGTCCTGGCGATCATTGCAAGCCATCATTGTCGCACTGATCGTCTTAATATGAAACAAATGCCAGGAATAGCCGGTTAAACATTTGAACGGCACGGATATAGGAGATGTTATGAAGAAACCGAGAATAGAAGATCTGGCCAAACTCGACCTCAATACTTATGAGGCCGTTATCGTCGCATCGCAGCACTCACGAAGCCTTAACGCCAAGCGTCTGGCTAAGTTAGAGCAGATGGAAGAGGACCCCGGGGTCTCTATTGAGAGCCGCAAGATTACGGCCGTCGCATTGCAAGATGTTCTCGACGGCAAGGTAAAGTTTAAGCGTTCCGATTCGATGTAGTATCTAAAGAATCGCATTCACAACTTCGCACAGGATAAAAATGGCCAAGAATATTGTCATCGTTGAGTCACCCGCTAAGACAAAGACCCTCGCTCGCTTTCTGGGCAAAGGGTATGACATCCTCGCTACGGTCGGTCACGTTGTTGATTTGCCGAAATCTAAGATCGGCGTTGATCCCGATGACGACTTCCGGATCGACTATCAGGTCATCAAGGGCAAAGAGAAAGTCATCGCTCAGTTGAAGAAAGCGGCCAAGAAAGCCGAGACGGTCTTTCTGGCACCCGACCCTGATCGTGAGGGTGAGGCAATCGCGTGGCATGTCGCCAACAGCCTCAGAAGCGGTTCCAAGGCAACCTTTAAGCGAGTGACTTTTAATGAAATCACCGAATCTGCTGTGCAAGAGGCAATCAATAATCCGCGAGAAATAGATATGAATCTGGTCAATGCCCAGCAGACGCGCCGGGTGCTTGATCGCGTAGTTGGCTATATGGTGTCGCCGTTCCTCTGGAAGACGATCACTCACAACCTCTCTGCCGGTCGTGTACAGTCGGTCGCACTCCGTTTGATCTGTGAACGCGAGGCAGAGATCGACAAGTTTGAACCTCAGGAATATTGGCAGATCGCAGCACTATTGAAGCCCGGCAGAAAAGCCGCGTTTACGGCCCGACTTGTCAGGATTGATGAGAAGACGGTTGTGGCAGCAACCGAGTCCGGCCCCAAGAAGATGAGTATCACTTCCGAAAAGGAAGTCAAAGGCTATCTCAAAGAACTCAACAAGAGCGAGTTCTCCGTATCGAGTATCAAAGAGACGGTCAAGCAGCGTCGACCGGTCGCACCATTTATCACATCGACCTTGCAGCAGGAAGCCGCCAAGGTTCACGGTTTTGCTCCCAGGCGGACGATGTCGATCGCTCAGAAGTTGTACGAAGGTATCGAAGTTGGCAAGAAAGGCTCGGTTGGTCTGATTACCTATATGCGAACTGATTCCACGCGTGTTTCGCAACAAGCAATCAAGCAGGTACGCAAACATATCAAGGATGAGTACGGGGGTTCTTATCTTCCAGCCAAGGCCAATTTCTACGGCAAGAAGAAGGGTGCGCAGGATGCTCACGAAGCTATCCGCCCGACCTATCTTGATCTACCTCCGGACCGAGTAAAAAAAGACCTGACACCGCAACAGTGGAAACTGTACGCGTTGATCTGGAAGCGTTTCGTTGCCTCGCAGATGACGCCGGCCCAGTTTGATATTCTCACAATTGATATCGAAGCCGGTCGGTTTATGTTTCGGGCTACCTCGCAGCAGGTCAAATTCGATGGTTTCCTCCGCGTATATAATGAGGCCAAAGACCCGACCGAGAACGGTAATGGTAACGGCAACGGTGCTGTGGAGTTGCCGTCTCTCAAAGAGAACGACAAGCTCACGCTCAAAGAGCTGACACCAAACCAGTCATTTACCAAGCCGCCCCCGAGGTTCTCCGAGGCGATGTTGGTGAAACGGCTTGAGGCTGATGGCATCGGTCGTCCCTCGACCTACGCCAGCATTATTTCCACACTAAGAGACCGCCGCTACGTGGAAAGCAATGTTGGCAAACTGGCCCCGACTGATCTGGGCGTTACGGTCAGTAAGATTCTGGTTGAGAATTTCCCCAAGCTGTTCAATGTCAAGTTTACCGCTACGATGGAGGGAGAACTTGATCTGATCGAAGAGGGCACCGATGACTGGGTCAAAGTTCTTTCCGAATTCTACCAGCCGTTCAAAAAGACGCTGGATGCCTTAAAGGGCAAAGAGAAAGCGATCAAGGCATCGATGGTCGAGAAGACCGATGAAAAATGTCCCAAGTGTAGTTCCCCGATGGTTATCAAATGGGGCCGCAACGGTCGTTTTCTCGCTTGTTCGGCATATCCGGAATGTAAGTCCACCAAGCCGTTGCCGGAAGAAGAAGCCCAGATGAAGACCACCGAGGTCTGTGAAAAATGCGGCGAACCGATGGTTGTAAAAGTCGGTCGCTTCGGTCGTTTTCTCGCTTGTTCGGGCTATCCCGACTGCAAGACCACCAAGGCGATTACACTTGGGATAAAGTGTCCAAAGGATGGCTGTACCGGAGATCTTGTTGAGCGACGTACTCGCGGCGGGAAGGTTTTCTTCGGTTGTTCCAAGTATCCCAAGTGCGACTTTGCGTCGTGGGATCGACCGGTCAATCAGAAATGCCCGTCCTGCGATAGCCCATTTATGTACCACAAGATATCCAAGCGTAAGGGTGAATTCTACCGCTGTCCTGACTGCAAAGCAGAGATGCCGATAGAGACCACTGAATCGGCAGAAGTGACAGGGTGACTTGTCTTGGGTCGCGCTCAGGTCTGACGGAGCGTAAAGGAGTCGATTCTTGATGACACAGAAGCCCTACAATGTCAGACTAACTTGCCTTTCCATACGTCCTTTAAAGGATGAAGTGAACTCTGGTGGGGTTGGCGAAAAAACGGTCAATATTGACCTTGCTCAGGCTGGTTCGGGGGTGTATATTTTATTTGTGGAAGAGATTTCAGGAGGTTGGAGTCAAGCTGTGACTCAGGACGCCGATCTCTGTAATTACGTCCATTTGTGCTAAGGGTTAAGCTTATGTCTTCAAAAGTTAGAAAGTCCATTAAGAAATCGCCTGAGTCAAAACCTGCTTCGCCAGTATCGCACTTATCCGAAAGTGTCAAGAACTATGCGTTTGCCGATTTTGTCTCTGTTCAGTCATATCGCCGCGGAATGCTCCTATCCTTTGGCAAATCCCATCCGAATGAGAAGGAATTCCTAGTTTTTAAGGAGGTCCTTCTGCCGTTCGACGTTGCCTTAAGTCTTCAGCGGATTATGAAAGAACAGATGGATACACTTATTGATTCAGGGGATCTTGTGATTGACGTTGAGCCGAAGAAGAAGAGGTCGAAATGACACCGCCTGAGATTCTTGTAATGGCCCAGCATACTGCTGATTACCCCGCTGACCGTGGCTTCATAGAACTAACAGGATATACTGGCAGGATCGACATGATTGTTGCACCTCCGGCATTGGCTAGTTTCTCGATTTCGGAGTCCACCGATGAGGATAGTTGTGCTTGGTTTTGGACGGAGGAGTGGCAAAAGGGAGAGCGGCGAGCCGATCGGGATTTTGAAGAGGGCCGGTTTACGCAGGTAGACACGATCGAAGAGCTGTTATCAGTATTGCATGCCGAAGCCAAGTCGAAAACCTAAGAAGAAAAAGTCCGGCTCGCGTAGAGGGACAAAATCGCCCAAGAAAAGCCGAGAACCCCATAAAAAGCAATCAACTTCGCGTCGAAAGACGAAATCACCCGCCTCTGGGAAGGCATCTGATAAAAAGGGGACAAAGCTCTTTGTCAAGGTTATAGTATCCGAGCAATTTACGAAGGACTATGCAAAGCTTTCAGAGAATATGCGTAGCGATGCAGATAGTTCTCTTAGACACCTGACAAGTGAAAAGAAGTTTTCGACTGGAATGAGATCGAAGAAACTGAACGAATCAATCTGGTACATTCGAGCAGGCGGAGATACTCGGATTACGTATGACAAGTGTGAGGACGGATCAATCAGGCTCCGGCGGGTCGGGAGCCACAAAGTGCTCAATAATCCATAGTGTCCTACAAGCATCATCTCTTAGCTACATCGTGAGAGTTTGTGCGGGCAGGCCCGACACGCTCCGTTTTTAGCTGACACCTGGCCCCTCGGCTGATATCTTCCGCCCATGCTGATGCAGGCGTTGGATAAATTTCTGGAGAAGACCGCTCAAAATCGCGCGTACTCACCCCACACTATTGCCGCCTACCGGCGCGATCTGGTGCCGTGGGTACAGTTTCTGATAGCTCGCCACACTGAAACCCCATCGATGGCCAAAAACGATCCGCTCCTGCTACGTCTTTATCTCGGGGAACGGTCGGAGAAAGGTGTGGCAAATCGTTCGCTTGCTCGTTTTCTCTCGGCCCTGTCAACCTTTCAGAAACAACTGGCCTCACATCCGCAGGGCAAAAAGTATATTTTCAAGTTACCCCGAATGAAATTTGGTCGCCCGATACCCAGGTTCATCACTCAGGCCGACAGCACCCGTCTCCTTGATGCCGACAGTCCACACGACGGAAAGAAAAGCTATCTGTACCGGCGGGACTTCTGCATAGTGTCGCTTCTCTATGCCACCGGTATCCGCAGGGAAGAACTCTCGGCGATTAAGCTGGCAGATATCGACGTGGCTCGTGGTCTGGTTACAGTAACCGGAAAAGGGAACAAGGTTAGAGTCGTTCCACTGGGGGAGGTAATGGTTGCCGATTTGAACAACTATCTCAAGCAGAGGGACAACTTTGTCGCGGAGAAAACCTCACAGTCGCCGTTTCTGTTTCTCAATCGGTCCGGTGAACGTCTGGGCGTGCGCTCGATTGACCGACTGGCTCGTAAGTTCAGCCGGAAGACCGGAGTTGATTTTACCCCCCACACGCTTCGCCATT
>DAOWIM010000240.1 GCA_030640905.1 bacterium | reverse complement strand
TTCATTTCACGACCAAGAAGTCAGGTCACGGACTGGGGCTGGCAAATTGTCGCAAGATCATCCATGGTCACCATGGCAACATGGAGGTTGAATCAAAGCATGGTTCAGGCTCCACATTCAAGATAACCCTGCCCCGTTTCCAGCCAAAGAAGGCTGAGGCCGAAGGATGACGCCCGCTGTCGAGCTGTTGACCTTCGAGGTTATCCAACAGCTTGGGCAAGGGGGCACCGCGACAGTTAGCCGGGTACGAATACCCGAATCCGGTGGTGAGGCAGCCCTCAAACATCTATCCAACTCCAACAGCGAAAACCAATCTCGTTTTCTCCATCTCATCCAACGCGAATATGAGTTCCTGGCACCCCTGACATTTCCCGGCGTTGTACGAGCAATCGACCTCTCGGTCGGTGATCCGCCCTACCTGCTCATGGAACTCTGTCCCGGACCAAACCTTGGCCAGGTTCAACTTCCGAGTGACTGGCTTCCGGTCGTCAACCTGATATCGGCTGTCGCCATTGATTTGGAATATCTCAGGCTCAATGGGTTGGTCCACGGCGACCTAAAACCGCTCAACATCTTCCTACCGTCCGACTGGCAGAACCTGAGACCGACGCAACTCTACTATGTGAAGCTGACCGATTTCTCTATGGGCCGCCGATTTGATGAACCGGAGCAGTCTCGTGCCGGAGCCGGAACGGTCGGCTACATAGCACCTGAGACGATTACCGAAAACCGCACCAGCCATCGCTCTGATCTATTCGCCCTCGGTGTAACAGCTTTCCAGATACTGACAGGGCGACATCCGTTTGTCGATGACAAAGGCGACCCGGCCAGAATCAATGCCTGGGTCTGCGAAGACGACCCGCCCCCGCTGGGAACGCTGAGACCGGATTTGCCTCCCGCTATCGGCGAAACTGTTGATCGCTTGCTGGCCAAGAGCGAACACAACCGGCCCCAGTCGGCATGGGAAGTCTGCTGCGAATTGGAGAACGGCGGCGCTACCTATCCGTTCCGAAAAGCGCTTCATCCAAAATACATCGCAGATGTAACGAACAACCAAGTCCAGCCAGTTGGTATCAAGTTGTCCGATGAGGACGCAGCACGTTTGATATTTTTAGGCGGAGATGATCCGGCGATACGACGGTTGATCCTCTCAGCCAATTTTGCAAAAGGAAATCTGCAATATGATAACGGCTCATATCATTTTGCCGGCGATATCTACTGGCCTGCCTGCCTGAGACGGGATACACTCAACTGCTTCAGAGAATCATCTCTTTCACTCAAACGAAATATCATTCGAGCTGCTATCTGCGGAGGTATTGAACCAGCCCAGTTGTTGGGCATCACTTCGGAAGACGCTGAGTGTTCGATCCCGCCTACCATGCCGACACTGTTGTTGCCTTTGCTGAGGTCAATCACTGTCCGTCGCCTATCGAAATCACTTGCACCGATGGCATCGAAACAGGGCCAACATGAACTGGCGGCACGGCTCCTCCTGCAAGCCGGCGATCTGGAAGCGGCCCTTGAGGCAGCCTATAGCGCAGCTAAGACTCTCGCGGGGAAACATCAACACGAAGCAGCCGTTGCAATCGCTCGTCCGGTGATTGAATTCGCCCGCATGACCGGGAACCAATCAGTCGTCCGCAAACTGATGATGCTCACCGCGCATAGCCTCAAAGAGACCGGTCAAACCGAACGGGCCGAACAGGCATACAACGAGATTCTCACCGTGTACCAGACATTTCCGCCCGATGAACTGCTTGCTGAAACGCACAAAGACCTCGGCGATCTCTACAAGACGAAACGCAATTTCCGGGCTGGTATCCAATCGCTCTATAGCGCCCTGAAGACCTATCACGATCT
Organism: bacterium; assembly: GCA_030640905.1. Lineage (GTDB taxonomy): Bacteria > Zixibacteria > MSB-5A5 > GN15 > FEB-12 > DAOUUR01. The sequence goes on along the minus strand of DAOWIM010000240.1, from coordinate 2,092 downwards.
CAACGATGAATTGGAAACGTCGCACACGTACAACAACCTCGGCAATATCCATTGGATCGCCCAGGACACTACCTCCGCCCTGAAATGTTTTCGTCATGCCCTGCGTATTCAACATCGCCACGGTAACCGACGTGATGTTGCCTCGACGCTGAACAATCTGGGATCAGTCTATGGCACCTCGGGGAAATTCGGCCGCGCCAACAAGCTCCTTGAACTGTCTCTTGTTTTGAGTCGGGCCGAAGGCAGCCAGGTTGATATTGCCCGAGTGCTGAACAACATCGGCTACATGGCTTTCCAGGCTGGCGACAGCACCCGGGCGATCGAGAGTCTGACGGAATCGTTGATCATAAATCGACAGATCGGTACGCGTAAGGAACTTCTGTTCAATCTTGAAAACCTGGCTTCCATGATGACCGCGATGGGACGTCTGAACGAATCGCTTCAGCACCTGCGAAAAGGAGTGGCCTTAGCCGAGGAACTTCAAGACAAGCCACACATGGCAGCGTTCCATCTTGAGATGGGTCTGATCCTGACCCAACGAGGCTTGTATGCCGATGCAGCGGACCATATCGGTTCAGCGGAAGAGTTGATCGTTGAATTGGATGACACCCCGCTTGAGGTTATGCAGAAAGTGCGGTCGGCGGAGTTGCGGTTGTCAATCGGAGACACCACTGTTGCCGCCACTCTTGGTCGCGAGGCGCTGGCAATCGCCGAGGATGCGAATGAAAAACCGAGTCTCCTGGCAGCGCTGTGTCTTCTCACTCGCCTGAGCGACGACAACGATATATACTCCCGAGCTTCCAAACTGGCCGATAGCCTCAACACACCGAGAGAAAAAAGAATTATCGCCTTCAATCGACTGGAACGGTTGACAATCGCCGGTCGGATTGACAACGCTATGTCTATGGCGATGCATGCGCTCCCGGAACTCGGTCGGATCGAAAACGAACTTGAGCTGGCCCGTTTCCATAACATCGGCGCAGACCTGTTGCTTCTCTCCAGCGATCACACCAGAGCGGCAACCCATCTCCGCAGAAGCGAGACAATCGCCAGGGAAATGGGGCTGATGGAAGAGCTGGCAACCTCCCTGATGTTACTCGGCAGACTGCAGTTGGCTGAACGCGACTACGAGGGCAGCTACCGTACCCTGCGCGAAGCGGTCGCTCTCGGTAAACAGATAGTGGGGCAGATCACTGGCGATAGTGACCGTCGCATCTTCCAGCAACGACCCGCCCTCAGAGGATTGGCCAGCGATGTTCGCCTTCTGGGTAAACTAATGACGGAAAAAGAAATCAGCAGCGTATAGGTCGCACCGCGTGGAGTTACTGCCGCAGTGTTTCGATCAGGCGACGGTTGTAGTAACGCAACAGTTCGCTACGACGAACCACGCCGATAACTTTCCGCTCATCGGCCGGATCAATCACCGGCAACAAACGGTAATCCCTACTCCCAAAAATATCATTGGCATATTCAAGAGTATCGTCGATTTTAATCACAAGAGTGTCCGGACGTACCAGGTCCTGCGCAATAACCAGATAGTCGAGGGTGTGCTGCGATAGAAGCGACCTGATATCCTGCAGCGAAATCACCCCCTGGAATCTGTTCTCAGGATCAACCACGACAAAATACGACTCCTGAGAGTGCTCCACCTCATGAAAGATGTGTGCCAATGACATGTGCGACGGAATCGTGGCATAATTCCTGTCCATGATCTCGCCCACCATGTGTGACCTCAGAATATTGATGTCCTTACCACCGCGAATGTCTATCCCCCGTTTGGCCAGCTTGGCGGTGTAGATCGAATACTTGAACAAACGTCCAGCCACCAGAGCGGAAAACACTACCGTCACCATTAGAGGAAGAATGATTCGATAATCAGAAGTCATCTCAAAAATAATTAACAGAGCTGTAATCGGTGCGTAGGTCGTCCCGGCTACCATCCCAGCCATCCCAACCAGCGCGTACGCTCCCGGCGATGCTGTAACCTCGGGGAAGAGATACTGGACCAGGAAACCGAAAGCTCCACCGGCAACCGCTCCCATGAAAAGCGCCGGTGCGAAAATCCCGCCAGAGTTACCCGACCCAAGGGTAA
>DAOWIM010000162.1 GCA_030640905.1 bacterium | reverse complement strand
CGTCTTCCGGTCTATCTTGATTTCAATTCATTGCACACCACTCATGGACGAGCGTTGCCGTTCGCTACCGGCGTTAAGTTCTCGCGTCCCGACCTGAAGGTCATTGTGATTACAGGCGACGGTGATGCTCTTGCTATCGGCGGTAATCATTTTATTCACGCCTGCCGTCGTAATATCGACATCACAGCCATCCTGATAAATAATCATATTTACGGGATGACCGGTGGTCAGGGATCACCAACAACACCCTCCGAAGCGTTCTCCACGACGACACCGTACGGCAATGTTGAGAAACATTTTGAGCCGTGTGATCTGGCTGCCGCCGCCGGCGCATCTTATGTCGCCCGGGGGACAGTCTATCACGCCGTTCAGCTTGAGAAGGCAATCACGCAGGCGATAGAGAACCGAGGCTTTTCTCTGGTTGAAGCAATTGCCAATTGTCATACCTACTTCGGTCGTCTCAACCGTAAAGGTGACGGTCTGGCTATGATTCAATCGTTCAAAGACCGCGCGGTGCCGGTGGCAAGGGCGGGCAAGATGTCGGAAGAAGAGCTTAAGGACAAACTGGTGATAGGCACGCTACACACCACCGGTGCGACCGAATTCTGCGATGAGTACCAGAAGGTTATCGACGCCCATGAGGAGAAGTGAGGATACTATGTGTGCTACTAAGCTATTAGACAAAATAGAAATTCCGGTTGATCGATACGAACTTCGCCTCTCCGGCTCGGGAGGTCAGGGTATGATTTTCGCCTCGGTTGTTCTCTCCGAAGCGATTGGCGGCACCGGTGAGAAGAAGGTGGTGCAATCTCAGTCGTATGGTCCTGAGGCGCGAGGTGGAGCCTCTAAATCGGATGTTGTTATTTCCGCTAATGAGATATTCTATCCCAAGGCGATGAAGCTTGACTTCCTGCTGGCCATGACTCAGGAAGCGCTTGACAAGTACTATCCGGACCTCAAAGATGACGGTATGCTCGTGGTTGATACGGCCCTTGTGACCGAAATTCCCACCGACAACTATTACGGCATTCCGTGTACCTACCTGGCTCGTGAAGAGGCCGGGCATACGATGGTGGCCAATATCGTGGCTCTTGGCGCGATCTGTGCTGCCACCGAGCTGGCCACGATGGAAGCACTGACCAAGGCAGTGTTGAATCGTGCACCCAGAGGTACGGAAGACAAGAACAGGAAGGCTCTCGAAATCGGTTACCGAGAGCTGATGAAACTGAAGAAAGAGAAGGAAGCGGCCAAATGAGTCGAACCTTGTTGATCGTCAAACCCGATGCTACCGAGCGAAATCTTATCGGGCACGTGGTTGGTCGGTTGGAACGAGCCGGATTCAAGGTTGCCGAGATGAGGATGGTCCGTCTCTCCGAAGGCGAAGCTCGCAAGTTTTACGCCGTGCACGAGGGGAAACCATTTCTGGATGACCTCGTTGCCTTCATGACTTCAGGGCCGGTTGTGCCGATGGTGTTGGAAAAGGAAAATGCAGTTGAGGATATGCGAACGTTGATCGGTGCGACTGATCCGAGCAATGCTGCCTGCGGCACGGTTCGCCAGGAAATAGCGCGGGATATTCAGTGTAACTCGGTGCATGGGTCCGACTCTGACGAAAACGCCGCTGTGGAGATAGCTTTCTTTTTCGATTAGAGCATGTGATTGGAAGCTGAAATAGGAACCTGAGGCGCTGGAGCGCTTCGATAAATGTCCGGCAATGCTACACGATGCATTGATTGGACCTGACATATGGATGTTGAATTAGCTTACGGTGACGACAAGATAAGATTGACCTTGCCCGATACGGTGACGGTTGATGAGTATGCTCCCGTGACGGTCGGTCAACCCCCCGGTCGTGAGGAGTTTCTTAGCGGTCTGAATGAATCAGACGTCCATGCGCTGTCGTCTGACGACATCCTGATAGTTGTCAACGATGCCCACCGAAACACACCGACAGCACTCGTTCTGACGTGGCTTGAAGAGGTGGTCCCCGGTCTTCTTGGTAGAGCATCGTTCCTGGTTGCCTGCGGGACTCACGCGATACCTGATGAAAACCAGCTCAGTAGAATTTTCGGCGAGCATCTCTCTGGCATTGCTGATAGGATATCCTGTCACGATTGTGATGATAGTCAGTCGATGAAATCCGTCGGTAGTGATCATTTTGGGTGTGAAGTTCGGTTTAACCGCATGATCTTCGAACATGAAGCGGTGTTCATTATCAATTCGGTCGAGCCGCACTATTTTGCCGGTTACACCGGTGGGCGGAAGTCGTTGACCCCTGGTCTGGCTGACCGCGCTACAATAGAACGCAATCACAATATGGCTAACTCGCTTGAGGCGGCGCCGTTGAAACTTGAGGGCAACCCGGTAGCGGAGCATCTGTACGAACTGTTGAAGATGCTGGACTACAAAAAGTTCCTGACAGTTCAAATTGTTCTGGATGCTTCGGTCAAACCGGCGGCGTTTTTCTGGGGGAATATCGATGACGCTTTCAACCGTGCCACGCGGGTGGCGGATCAAGTTTTTGCCCGGAAGATTGACCGGCAGTACAACGCTGTTCTGATGGAAATTGCTCCGCCTCTTGACAGGAGTTTGTATCAGATTCAGAAAGGCCTTGAGAACAATCGGTCTGCTGTCAAGAGCGGTGGCGCTGCGGTTCTGATCTCGGCGTGCCACGATGGCGTGGGTAACCGTGAATTTTACGATCTTGCCAACAAGTGGGATTTTGATACGAACAAATCGAACGATGGCAAATTGCACTTTGGTTCGCACAAGCTGTCGCGAGTCATTGGGATGAGAAGAGATTTCGACGTATTTGTTCACTCGGAAGTTGAAGACAGCGATGTTCGTCAGGTGTTCTATGAACCGCTTGACGACATCCAAGCCTATCTCGACACGAAAATTAGTGAGAGTAGCGACTATACAGTTGGTGTCGTGCACGACGCCGGAAGTACAGTTTTGAAATTTGAACCATAACTACTTTATTTCAGGAGGTTTGTGAAAAGATGAACAAGAAAATTGCTGTTATCGGTGCTGGAAACGTGGGCGCTACATGCGCTATGTATCTGGCCGAAGCGAATTTCGCTGATGTCGTACTGGTTGACATCCTCGAAGGAACTCCCCAGGGTAAGGGTCTTGATCTGACTCAGGCCGGACCGGTGCGTGGGTACAACGCAATGGTCAAAGGCACCAACAAGTTCTCCGATATCAAGGGCGCCGACATTGTCATCATGACGGCTGGTCTACCACGTAAACCGGGTATGTCGCGCGAGGATCTCGTCAGCATGAACGCTGATATCGTTGGCTCGGTGGCGAAGAACATCAAGAAGTACGCCCCCAAGTGTTTTGTGATTGTCGTTTCCAATCCGCTTGACCTGATGACCTTCCACATGCAGAAGGTAACAGGCTTTCCGAAGAATCGTGTCCTTGGCCAGGCCGGTGTGCTCGATTCGATTCGTTTCCGTGCTTTCATCTCGATGGAACTCGGCGTGGCAATGACCGACACCCAGGCGATGGTTCTCGGTGGTCATGGTGATACGATGGTACCGATACCGCGTTACACGACGGTTGCCGGTGTCCCGATTGGGGAACTGATACCGAAAGATCGCATCAAGGCAATCGCCGATCGTACGCGTGCCGGTGGTGGCGAAATCGTTAAGCTGCTAAAGACCGGTTCAGCTTATTACGCTCCGGCGGCGGCTTCGGTTGACATGTGTCGCGCCATCTTTAACGATGAGAAGAAGGTGTTGCCTGCTTCGGCCTTCCTCAGTGGCGAGTATGGTATCAAGG
>DAOWIM010000107.1 GCA_030640905.1 bacterium | reverse complement strand
TGACAACTTTTTTCATTAGCACATCTTTTTGGCTATTAAGACTATATTAGGGGAGAGATATTTATGTTTCAAGCAGAAGGTAAGATAACCCAAAACTTGATTTATCAGATGCGTTGATAGCAACATTGCCCTATTTTTAGGCTCAAATGCTAAAATGAGATTGATTGGTCCAAAATAATCTAGCATTAGAATTTGAACTCCTTTACCTTGTAAAACTTCCTTCAGCTTTCCTTTGTCCATTATAGTTATGTTGTGAGTTTCTAGTAACTCTTTTTCTTTACCACGCAGTTTTCTTAAAGAAAGATACAAGCTATCTCTAAAATTTGGTATGGTTATTATAAGAGTTCCCCCTCTCTTCAGTAATTCGATATGTTTATTGATTATTTTGTCGGGATCGTCAAAGTGTTCAATTAAGCCTGCTGAATATACAACATCAAAGGATTCTTTTTTAAGAGACGTTTTGAAGATATCCTCGCAAAGTATTGTTCCATTTATACCTGCTCTTTTTAAATTCTCCTCGGCCATTTTGCAACCTATTTCGGAATAATCTACACCATAAGGCTCATAGCCGAATTCTTTAGCAAAGTAGACTAGCGATGTTCCCCTCGCACAGCCGATTTCTAATATCTTTTCATCTCCCCTTTCTAAAAAGGATTTAAATAATCCATCAAATCGCCTATGCCCGGCCATGTATTTGGTTATCCTTCCATATTTCCAAAGCTTCGATTTCTCCCAGTTCTTCGGGGCCGGGGGGGGCCGTCGCGGCGGGTTTACATTTCGGACCAACGGTTTTCAGGGCGCCGAGAGTATCAACATGGAGGAGATGCTCTCTTCTCTTTTCGGAGGGGCCGGTCAGCAGCGACAGCAAATGCAAAAGGGAGCCGACCTTCTGACCAACGTATCGATCACGTTCATGGAGTCGGTCAAAGGCACGACCCGCCTGCTGACGCTGGGCGATACCGGCAAGAAGCTCAAGGTGAAAATTCCGCGAGGGATTGATAACGGTGGCCGGGTGCGTCTTCGCGGGCAGGGACAACCGGGGCTATATGGTGCGAGAAACGGTGACTTAATTATAACGGTGAGAGTGATGCCAGATCAGGATTTCAAACGCGAAGGGAACGATATTTTCACCAGTGCGACGATATCGTTCAAAGAAGCAATTCTCGGGTGCAAGGTTAGTATCAAGACCCTGACCAAGACGATCTCCCTGAAAGTCCCGCCCGGTGTTCAACCGGGCACAAAGATGCGACTTAAGGGGCAGGGGCTGGCGGTCGGTGGTAAACAGGGCGACCAGTATGTAGAGATCAAGGTGTCGATCCCGGAGAGCATAACCGACCAGCAGCGCAAGCTGCTTGACGAGTGGGGGGAGTAAACTCAATGACTGATAAGAAAAAAACGGACGAAATCAGATTCACGGAGGTTCGGGACATAACTCCGGCCAGCCTCGATGGGAAGAAGTATCGGTACAAGGTCGAAGCACCGGAGGGTAGTGCAGAGATGGTAGCTACGTGCAGCGGCAGCTTCTTGGCCACGCTTGATGACGACGAGTCTAGTCACCAGGAGTTTGTTCAGGCGGCTTTTCGTGGGATCATTAACAACCAGCGTGAGTTTGCCGGCGCAGTTCTGGGAGGAGACTTCACTTTCAGCACATTCGGAGTAGGCGAGGCAAGCCATGCCGATCCAACGGGACGAGTCGATGTGCCGACTTTTATTCCAACACCCCTTGAAACTATTGTCCCAGAGCCGCAACATGAACAAGAACATGTTGACCCGAAACGTGGTACTACACTCCTGGAGACAGACAGGGTTTCAGGGAGTTATGTAGAGATTTGCGAGCTCCGGGCCAGCTTGAATCGGAAATTTGAGGACAGCTATGACTGCTCGCTATTTCGGCTACACGACGAAACAAGATTAGTTACCATGTTTCTAAGACCGTCAAGTCACAGCGAGTTTGTCGAACGGCTGAACTGTCTCAATGAAATAAACAGTTGGATTGACATCGGCGTCGTACCAAAGATTGAGGGCAAAGGCTCGTATAGGAAGTTGGAGTTCTTGCTTGCGAACGTTTGTGGCTTGCATAAGGATGATGCAGCGTCTGTCTATATGACGCTTGAGGCCATACGAGAGGTTAGGCATGGAAAAATACACAGAATGAATCCAGAAGCTAAATGGGCATATGAATTCTTGAACTTGCAATGGCCGATTCCGTCTAGCGACGACCCTGCGGTGGTCTACGATTCAGTTTTCCGCAAGTACGCTCAAGCGTTGCGAACAATAGACAAAGCTTTTGACAGGCTACCTAAGAAGGGCTAGTGTCGGTAAAGCATTCCCACCTATGCCGTACATAATCGTTCCAGAAAAGGGCCATCGGCTTTACTATAGAGATTACTCATCCAATAAGAGTGGCGTGCCACTGGTGTTTCTGCATGGCTTTACGCTTGATTCTCGGCGGGTGGGTCACCAGAGTTCTACTGTTGTTCGAAAGTGAATTCAGCGCGGTCCGGTAACGTTGCGGCAAATTCTTCGAGCAGGGGCAGGACCCTTGCGTAGGTAGTTGAGTCGAGCGCGTAGAAAGTAACGGAACTGTTGGCCGGAGTGATTTTCCGTCGTCCCAGATGCAGCTGGCCCAGAGCCTGCCAGTGATCGGGCCTTTGAGGGAACCACTCATCGTATATCATGGCCAGCTTGACGTCATAACAGGCAGTCAGTTCATCTATCCAGTCAGTGTTATCCGAAGAGCGACGATTCTCCCGTGCTTTTTCCGAGGCGAGTCCCCACAGGTCCAGAACGTGGTGATCGTTCCCGAGTGAGACAAGGCCGAGGTCGTTTACAGCTACGGGCGCATTGTAAAAATCTATGGCGAAGCGACGCATCTGATACTGCTGATGATAAATGTTGTTGGTGGCCACTCGAATGGTAGACAAATGACCAAGATAAGGTAGCGCCGTGACTCCCAGAGCGAGCAAGGTTAGAGCTAAGAGAATATACCCTTTTGCTTGATTACACAGATTATATATAGTCGTTCGGTACACGTAGATGAGGATTAGCAGGACGGTAGCCCATGCATATATTTCGTATCTATTGTACCAGCCGAATCGCCCCACCAGCATGTGGAGAAGGCCGGCGGAAAGCGCCCAGACGGTGACAGTACGATCTCCCCTGGAGCGGCCTGGGAGCGCCAGACTGAAAACCAGCATGACAAGCCCGATTGCCAGGATACGGCCCTGAACCAGATTGAGGTTGTCGGCAAGATTCCTCAGCAGAGAGGCTACTTTTCCGCCTTCGGCTACGGTCGCTGATTTGATCATTATTGATGCCGGCATCCAGCCGAGACCTTGCCAATTGAGGTAGAGTGAGAATCCGCCAACGATGATTAGCAGTGGAACTAACGCACCGATTGCCGCCCGAAACTGTCGATTGATTGCCAGAATACAGATTGCAGGAATCGACAGGGCAAGATTCTCGTAGCGTATGAGAGGTCCCGCGATCAGGACGATTAGCAGGAACCAGCGTACTTGACTGGTTCGGCCGTACTCAATCATTTCGTACACGAGCCATATTGTAGCCAACAACTGCAGCGAATGTTCCATCCCCATGAAGACAAGCCCCAGGAGGTTACACGCGAGGCCGAGAACAACAGTCCCGATGCCGACAAACAGGGGGTTGGCGGTTTGTTTGTCAGAAGAGAGAACGGCACTCAGGATACGAGAAAAAAGATAAAGGCTGCCCAGCATGCAGAGAATGTTAATCACGAGAATGATGTACTCGGCTATTGGCAGCAGGGTCACAGGAGTAAGAAGGAACGGCCAGATGATGCTTGAGGCTGGAGCCGATGGTTCCGATGCGTTTATGCCATAATGTCCCTGGGCAATCTGGCTGGCCAGAGATAAATGGATATAGGCGTCATCAAGGGAGAAGATCAAATTACCATCGTTGACCACCAGAATACTGATAGTAAGAAAAATCGCGATCACGGTGAAGAACAGAATGGGGACGAAATGAGAAGCTTTGGTAAGGTGGCCGGTTGTCATTCCGAATGTCGGAAACATCGTGTCTATCCCTCAATATCCCGTCAGACTTGATAGCGTGAATAAAGGCTACGGCTGTAGTCGAGTCAAGGCGTTTTCCGGGTGCCTGGAGCTTGGACGACATCGGTGGCGCGCGTACAAAACCGGTCGCAGATTCATTGTCGAAACCACGCCCCGGTCGAAGATGCGCCGCGGCGGGCCGGGCACGGGGGGGCGGCCTTCGGGTGACCTAAAACCGGCGTACCCGTCTTTTTTTATAGGCTGCTGCCACTGCGTTGTTTTAAATTATGCCTGCAAACAGAAAATGCTGTTATCCTGACGTATATTGAGGAGGTATCAAATGGAGTTTCTACTTCTGCTGGTCGTCACTCTGGCTATCAGTGTTGCTGTGGCTACGATTGTAATCCTGTTTTTCCGCAAGCCGGTGGACAAAATATTCGCCCGTATTATCGGCGAGGAGATATCGGTGGCCTGGCGGAAGTTTTTGACCTTTGCGCTCTTTGTGGTCGGAGTGTCCTCGGGTGTTAACATCTACAAATTAGAACAATTCATCAGACCCGAAGGTGATCTTTCCACTCGTCCTGTACTAACCGCGCAGTACTGGGGACTGGAGATTTATCGGACAATAATCCACACCCTTGGTGGTCTGGCCTGGGCACTGTTGATTTTCTTTATCGCGGCTCTGATTGCGTTTGTGATTGTTAAGCGAGGTGAGGCGAGACAGGGCTGATCGTTTGATAAAAAAAACCGGCCGATAAAAATATCGACCGGTTTGATTCTTTCGCATTCGTCGAACATGTTCGGCAGGTTAGTCTGTTGATCTACTCTACGACTAACTCGACGGTGTCACGGGCGATGACTAACTCTTCGTTGGTTGGAATAACCAGCGTCTTGATGCGGGTGTCTGCGGCCGAGATATCAGCTTCAACTGCCAGTGCCCGCCTGTTTTTGTCCTCATCCAACTTAATTCCGAGGAAGTCAAGGTTTTCGCATGCCAGGCGACGGACCGTATCGGAGTTTTCTCCGATACCAGCGGTGAAGATCAGGGCGTCGGCTCCGTTCATGGCACCGATATAGGAAGCAATGTATTTCTTGAGGCGGTAGCAGTAGATGTCGAGAGCCAGTTTGGCGTTGGGGTTGGTTTCGGCTTCTTTCACGATCTCCTGCATATCGGAGGACACCCCCGAGATTCCCGAGAGTCCGGAATGTTTGTTCATCAGCGTGTTGGCCTCATGGAGCGAAAGCTCCTCGCGCGCCATCACGTGCAGGATAATCGCCGGATCAAGATCGCCGGAACGGGTACCCATCAGCAACCCCTCAAGCGGCGTGAAACCCATCGAAGTATCGACCGACTTGCCATGGTCAATCGCGGCAATCGAAGCGCCGTTTCCGAGGTGAGCGGTGATCAATTTTAGTTCCTCAAGTGGCTTGCCAAGCATCTCAACGGCGCGCTCGGCAACGTAGTGATGCGACGTTCCATGGAAACCATAGCGACGAATCCCATACCGTCGGTACAGCACGTAGGGGATACCATAGATATAGGCATGAGGGGGCATCTGATGATGGAAAGCGGTATCGAAAACCGCCACCATCGGAACATTATCCAGAGTCTTCTGGCAGGCGTTGATCCCTCGGATATTATGCGGATTATGAAGCGGGGCCAGTTCGATCAGTGAGCGGAGTTCCTGCATGACGGCGTCGTCGATCAATACCGAAGCTGAGAATTTTTCGCCACCATGTACTACCCGATGTCCTACCGCGCCGATCTCGGAACGATCCTTGATAACACCATGATTCTCCGACGTCAGAATCGCGATTACGTATTCGATGGCTACGATGTGATCGAGGATTTCCCCGGAGACTATTACTTCCGGTCGGTCGTGCGGCTTATGCGTGAGGACCGAGGCCGACATTCCGATTCGTGCAACCATCCCTTTGGCCAGCGACAGTTCGGTTTCAGAATCGATCAACTGATACTTGACCGAAGAAGAACCACAGTTAATTACCAGCACCTTCATTTGATAAACACTCCTTCACCGGAGGCCTCGATCGTGCGGCCATTAACAGTAACCTTGTTGCCTTCCTCGTCGTAGTGGAAAAAACCGCTACCGGTCTTGACCCCGAGATGCCCGGCCCTGACCATCTTACGAAGGAGGGGACAGGGGCTGTATTTTGGATCAGACAGTTCTTTAATCAAATTTTCCATCCATGACATAACGACATCGAGTCCCATCATATCCGCCAGCGTCAACGGCCCAACATTGAATCCAAACCCGAGCTTCATCGCTTCGTCGATATCCTCAGCCGTGGCGACACCTTCCATCAGAACATGTATCGCTTCATTGAGCACCGGGACAATTATTCTTGTCGTGACATAACCGGGATATTCAATAACAGTGATCCATTTCTTGTCTAACAGGTCCGCCAGTTCGACCGCTTTGTTAAATGTGTGGGCGTTGGTCTTAAGACCTTTAACGATTTCCACCAGTGGGATCCGCGTAACCGGATTGAGAAAATGCATGCCAATTACTTTTTCTGGATGTTTAATTACCGCGGCGATCTCCGAAATAGACAATGTGCTGGTGTTGGTGACAAACACAGTTTTGTCCGAGCAGATGTCATCGAGTTCCCTGAAGAGTTTGCGCTTGGCCTCAAGTTCTTCCGGGATTGATTCGATCACGATCTCAGCATCTTCGGTTACAGACAGGTCCGAGGTTGCGTTGATACGAGCAAGAATCGCCTTCTTATCGGCCTTGGTCAGACCCCAACGGCTGATCTCACGGTCTATCGATTCGCCGATGCCTTTGACACCGCGTTCGACAAGTTTGGTGGTGCGGTCAATCAGAGTAACATCGGTCCCGGAACTGGCAATTGCTTCGGCCAACCCCTGGCCCATGACACCAGCACCGACTATCATTATGCTTGATTTGGGCATCTATTTGTTCCTTTCAATCAGGGATTGTGAATCTATTAACAATCTCCCGGCAGTCAAGCTAAATCTATACTATAGATGTCGGTCGATTGGGCTGGTTTGTGTAGAGGCTGACTTGTCAGCAGGCACGCCTGCTGACTTGTCAGTTTTAAGAGAGCGGTGAGCAGGACCCAACGCAACGTGGAAAAGGACTGAAAACCCACAAGTGAGCCTAAAACCTGTGAGCAGGTTGGTGCGAAATCAGAGTATGACTGTAGAAGACCTGCATGCACGCCTGCTGACAAGTCAGTTTTAAGAGAGCCGGGAACGGGTGGTTTGCTGGGTTATACTAATTGACAGCCTGATGCTTCTGGCATTAGCTTATATACCGATAAAACAAAGGAGATATTAGCATGAGAAAAGCACTTTCCATAGTCCTGACCGCAGCATTGACAGGTCTGTTTCTGTTTTCAACTTCGCAGGCCGGTATCGCCCGGGTAGCCAAGCGGATCAATGTGATTAGCTTCTATGCCGGCAGCTCGGCAATTTCCGGCAAGTACGATGGTCTCGGTGCCGACAAGTGGAATCAAATATTTGAGACCAATTTGGCCAGCCCCGATGTCGACGGTGGAGACCTCTACAAGTCCTGCTTTCATCTTGGTTTTGATTACGGCCAGCTTCGTGGCGGAAAACTGCTCTATTCGTTTGGCTTCAGGTATACAAAGGTGAAGTTTCAGGACTCGACAACCGTTCCTTTTGATGATCCCGGATTTCTGTACATTATCCGGTCTCTTGAGGATGACTTCAATGTTCACCTGTATGACCTGGGACTTGACGTCAACTACTTCCTGTTCGATTTAAATTTGCAAAGGTGGTCTCCATATTTCGGCCTCGGGGGCAAGGTAGGTTTCATGACCTTTGATGCTGAAGGTCGGAGCTTGGAAGGTTACGAATATTCGACCGAAAGCCAGATAAAGTCCACAATTGGTGTCAACTTTGGTGCCGATATCAAGGTCTGGTCGGCCCCCAAAGGGCGATCATTTGTCACGCTCTCGTCGGTCAATAGCTGGGATCTGTTTGCTTCGGGTAATCGACCAAAGTATCTCAATGTTGGCGGCGCGATAAAGTATTACTTTAAGCCATAAGGGCAACAATATTGCGATACAATACGATACTATCCGCCACTTTCATGGCGGCAATGGCTGTTACTATTCTCTCCTGCGGCGATCCCAAGAATCCCACCCTGCCCGACAGACTGATTGCGGTCAACGGTGACTATTACATAGGCACGATGGGATCAGCTGAAATAGATAAACCACTGGCTGTAAAACTGACTGACGGCAGTGATCACACCTTTGTCGGTCTCCCGATCACCTTTTCTATAGTTGAGGGCGATGGGACGCTTTCGGCCACCTCGATCAACACCGATTCTACCGGTCTGGCCACCATTGCGTACACTTTTGACGGTGCCCTTGGCCATGCGATCATTCGGGCTTCATATCCCGATATCACACCGGTCGATCTTTATATCACAACACTCTCGCCCGACAGACTGATAGCGGTCAACGGTGACTATTACGTAGGCACGATGGGATCGGACGAAATAGATAAACCACTTGCTGTAAAACTGACTGACGGCAGTGCCAACACCTTTCCCGGTCTCCCGATCACCTTTTCGCTTGTTGAGGGCGATGGGACGCTTTCGGCCACCTCGATCAACACCGATACTACCGGTCTGGCCACCGTTGCGTACACTTTTGACGGTGCCCTTGGCCATGCGATCATTAGGGCTTCATATCCCGATATCACACCAGTCGATTTATATATCACAACGCCCTCGCCCTCGCCCGACAGGCTAATAGCGGTCAACGGTGACTATTACATAGGCACGATGGGATCGGCGGCAATCGACAACCCACTGGCTGTAGAATTAACCGACGGTGACGCCATCACCTTTCCCGGTCTCCCGGTCACTTTTTCGCTCATCGAGGGAGACGGGTCGCTCTCGGCAACCTCGATCAACACCGATACTACCGGTCTGGCCACCGTTGCATACACTTTCGACGGCGTGCTTGGCCATGCGATCATTTGGGCTTCATATCCTGACATCACACCAGTCGATCTCAACGTCCGGGCTTCCACGATCATTCCCGGCATAGATTGGCAGGGACAGTATGTGCTGTTTGGCGATTTATACTGGCTGGTCAAGGAGCTTAATGGCGAACCTGCCTCGGTTGACGAGGACCCGACACGTTGGCTCAATTATGCCAATTACGAGACGGCGAAGGGGGTAGTGGTTATGATAGATGATGTCAACCGAGATTACGATGCAAACGACGGAGAGCCTGTTCTCGGCGTGATTGTCAATACGATCTATGAAGGCAAGACGGCTGATTCTATCGGTATCGGCTCGACAATCGCCGATCTCCGTGCGGCCTATGGCGATCCTGATACAGTCAGGACTGATCCTTCTCCTCCAGCGGCGGCCTATATCAGATATTTGTCTCTCGGGCTGACCTGTTATGGCGAACGTACGGGCGACACGGCGATATTTGAAATTCATGTTGTCCAGCCTGCTCCGGTAGCTTCGCCAGCCCGGCGGGGCTTTCGCCCTTCTCGTTTCTAAATTCAATGGCTGGCCTGCACGCACGCCACGGCGCATCTTTGACCTCGGCGCATCTTCGACCGCGGCGGGTCGCCCATCCTAATGTTGCGGCTGGTCCTTCAATTTCGCGTGAGCGAATTCGTGAGACCTGCCGCCTTTGCATGACAATCACACAGGTGCCAGGTCTCAGTCCCGACTGGTCGGGACAAGGACCTGACACAACTGCAAATACGAGGCCTCTACAGAGATGTGGAGGTCTTTTTTGTTTAACCAATTTACTAAAGTAGCGCGGTCCGCCTCGGCGGACTGTGCTCCCGCGAAGACACTATCAAGTTTGATGTCAGGAGCGCAGGGCTCCTGACCTACTCTAAGTACCGAGCCATTCCTTGACAATCTGACCCAAGCGTGGAATATTGATGCAAGTTGTAGAACGCATTGTTGTTCGTGCATGTGTGGAGGACCATTTCAGTGAAAAGAATGCTTAGGCTGTGTTGCTCGATCATCATTGTTCTCACGACATTCATGATGTTCGCCTCTGTTGTTCAAGCATCATCCCTTGATTATGATATCAAAGGTGATATTGACTACCGGTGGTCGGGCGATACAATGATCTTCGATTACGAAGTTCAAATTCTAGATTTCCGTCCCGATAGTCTATGGTTACGCGCCGACTCGGCCTACGCGCTCTTTTTTCAAGATTCAAATCAGATCTGGGTTGATCCGGGCTGTGTGATAGATACCTCGGGAGAGGGATACTACTTCACGGGCTCAATGGCGGTGCCGGATTTCCCAAAAAACTTGCCCCACTACACCGGTTTCATAGCCAAAGGCGATGATAGTGTTGAGTCTGTCTATTCCTGGAGACGAAAGAGGCTTAGACCGTACCCGCTCAAGATTCTTTTCGATATTTGGGGTGCCGGATATGCCATGGGCGAACTCACCAAAGAAGATACGAGGCATGCGGCCATTTTCGGGATTGAATTCGGTTTTCAGGTTCCCCTTGCGCATTCAGACATTCTCGTCTCAACGATGTACCGGGGGAATCTCAGTGATAGTTATGCCGTGACGTTGAACGAACCGCTTGCGATACGCTACAAGTATCTACCGTATGGGAGAACCTCGATGGTTCCGGCAGTGACGGTCGGATTCAAGAATACGCGTTTGGGCCTGGCGCGCGATCCAGTCGAATACAGGAAAAGCGAATGGGGGCTGGAGGCCGGGATATCGTTTGAGGGTGCCTTTGAGCGGTTGTCATACAGTTACTCTACCGGTGTTGACTCATATCATACAGTCTCAGTCATGATTGCGAGCTTCAGTGCCGGTTACGGTCGCACAGGAACTACGTTTGAATATGTTCATCACGACCGTATGGATATGTTCAGGATTCAAATGCATCTTGAAGGAGCCGGCTGGGATATTGGAGAATCGGAAACACTTGAGCGTATCAACCGGCGTCCCTTCTGGCACAAAGCGTTGTCGAAGGCCGCGGCTTTACCGTTCTTACCGCTTTGGGGTGTTTTCAAGCTCTTCGGTTTGAATGATTAGCCAAGCCAAGTAGGGCAGTCCGCACGCCACGGCGCATCTTCGACCGCGGCGGATGCGATCCTGCCACATAATGATCCTTTCGTCCTTTCACCCTTCGCATGTCGCGTACTAAGATTGTCGAAACTGCAGGAGTTTCAACGTTCTTCGCCCCCGGGATTATCGCCATTTTCGATTCTAAGTAAGAGGGGCCCCACCCCCCTTAAACTTGACAGTGCTTTAATAGATCGATATATTCGCCGAAAATAAGTATCCATGA
>DAOWIM010000089.1 GCA_030640905.1 bacterium | reverse complement strand
TACCTGTTTCATATCAATTTCTCCTTAGTTTTCAGCCGTTGACTTGATATTAAAAGATAATATAGAATTTAAAAAACCAAAGAGCTTTTTTAGGTCATTCGCTTAACAACAACCATAGTGAGATCGTCGAAGATATGGTCCGGCGAGGCATAAGCGGTCACCGCTTCATAAATCCGATCCTGAATTTCCACGGCTGACGCGGTGTTGTGCTTCTTTAGAACATCGACTATCGAGGCGACCCCAAACTCGCGGCCTTCCCGTGAAAAAACTTCGGAGACTCCATCTGTATAAAAAAGTACAAGATCGCCTGCATTGAGAAAGATAGGCCGTTCCTCAAATATAGCCGCGCTACTAACTCCCAGCACCGGCCCGCCCTCTTTGAGGAACTCAATCTCACCGCTCTTACGAAGAAGGATCGGTTGGTTGTGGCCGGCATTGGAAAAAGTTAGAATGTGATTCCTAGAATCCAGAACACCATAGACTGCGGTCACATAATTGCCCGGCTTCAGAGATTCTACCATCAGGGCATTTACTTTGTCCCAGATAGTTCGGATCGAGTAATTGTTTCTAATCTC
The DNA here is from genome assembly GCA_030640905.1 of bacterium. Classification (GTDB taxonomy): domain Bacteria; phylum Zixibacteria; class MSB-5A5; order GN15; family FEB-12; genus DAOUUR01. The sequence continues at coordinate 6,218 of DAOWIM010000089.1, read as the reverse complement.
GGCAATCATTGATGCCCGGAACGATGCCATTATCAACGATGCCGGAATGCCCTTGCCGGCTACATCGGCAATCGCCACTCCGGTCTGACCATCAACAATATGAATAAAATCATAATAATCACCGCCAACCTGACCCGATGAGATATTGCGCCCGCTGATATCATATCCTTCGATCTTCGGATCACCAGGCGGCAGAAAAGATCGCTGAATCTCCCGGGCGATATTAAGCTGTTCTTCCAGCCCCTTGCTATCAAGTAGCTGCTTGTGAACACGAGCCCGCTCCAACGATATAGCAGCCTGAGAGGCAAACGCTTTTATCAAGGCCTCATCGTAGTTGTCATAAGCACCGATACGGTTTGCTTCAAGGTTGAGTACACCGGTGGTACGACCGTCGATTGAAATCGGGACGACAATTTCGCTCTGTGTCTCTACGCGGCTGTTTATGTACCGACTGTCGCCCTTGACATCAGCGACAATTATGGTATCGCCCGACTTGGCCACGGCGCCGACTAAGCCCTCCCCCATCTTGGTATATAGACGCGCCCGGCATTCCGCCTCATATCCAACCGAATAAATCACATCGACACCGTCACCGGATGGATCGACAATAAACACACCGCCGGCATCATACTCAACTACCTGTTTCAATGAAGTCATAATCCGATCAAGCAAATCATCCAGATCGAGCGACTGAGACAGATCAATACCGATTTTGTACAGCAGCTCTTTTTCAAGAGCCTCCCGCTTGACAGCCCGGTACAGGTTGGCGTTGTCGATAGCCACAGCTATTTGGTTGGACAACCCCAGCAGGATATCCTGGTCCTCTTCGGTAAACTCGCCATCAATCTTGTTGATCGCCTCAATGACGCCAATCATCTGTCCTTTGCCAATCAAGGGAACCGATATCAACGACCTGATCGAAGACCCGATTTTCTCTTCCAACTCTTTCCGGACCCTGGGGTCAGCGGCAGCATCATTGAGCACAACCGGTTCCTTGTACTGAGCGACCCAGCCGAAAACACCCGAGCCGACTTCCAGGTTGAAAATCTTGAGCTTGCAATCGCTGCAATTCATGTAGCGGATTTTCATGTCGGTCCGATTGTGATCGACCCGGAACACCATCGCGGCCTCGGCTCCAACAGCCGAGGTTACCAATTTGAGCACCAGTTCGATAAGCTCTTCATATTCCAGAGTCGAATTGAACGTCCGCGCTGCGGAAAGCAGAAGTCTCTCGAATTTCGTATGGTTGATCTGTTCTTTCATAATGTCCTGTCTTTAGGGCCTACTTCCCTGCCCCCTCCTGTTTCTGCTTCTCCAACTCACGGCGGCGGAACTCGGCCTGGAACGATTCCATACGGCGAGCCACGTCGCGCTTTACTTTCGGCCAGTACCACGGAGTAAGTTTTTCTACCCACCCTGCGTGTGTAGCTGCTTTGGCAGAATCACCGCCAAGAAGGCTATAAAAATAGAGGTCCCGATGAGCTTCAAACAAAAGCGAGTCACGTTGCAACAACTGGTCCAGTATCGGTAGAGCCTGAGGTACCTTTCCTATAGCCATCAGGCAAAAAGCCTTCTGATAGACCAAATAGACATACGGCGGGTCAGGCGAGAGCGCCAGGGCTCTGTCAAAAAACCCAATTGCTTTCCGATGATCCTGTTGAACGTAGGCATCAAGACCGCGCTTATAGTTCTCCACATAGCCAACCGGATAAGAGGGAACAATCTCGCCGGTAATTTCGCGCATTCTCTTGAAGGCCGGATTCATCACGCCTGTCGTTTGGGATTCCCGAGCTCGGTAGAACCAGCCCACCGCCCGGTACGAGTTCATAAACTGCGGATACAGCAAAAGCGCTCTCTCGGCGGGCGCTGAAGGTTTCTTACCGGTTGAAAACAGGATGTAATCGGGAGCGCTCTCCAACAGATACTTGGAGTTATGTTTATCTTCTTTCCAGGTTGTTTTCATCCCGGGGATCGGCGGCTCGGAGTGACGGGCGATAGTGGAGTCGGTGAGACCGACCATATCAATAATCTTATGCCCGATCAACTCGTACCCAAAGATTCCGATTGTCGGAACGGCCACCGAGAAGTTTGTGCTGTCGGTCTTTTTCATCGACTCGGCCATGAACTTCATTTTCCGCAGGAAGAAATGCTCGTAGAAAGCAAAATGGTTGACATCATCAACCGGCAAATTCCAGGAGAAAAACAGTAGCGGCAACGAGACCATAAATATCACGAGCAGTCTCGTTCTTTCAACCAGATTCTGCAGCAGCATACGGGCCGCAAGAACCAGTATCACTGCGGCCATCCCGAAGATCGGGATAAAAAAGCGCAGTACTTTCAGGAAATCTCCGCCGACCAGCACAATGTAGGCGATATAGAGAACCGCAAATAGCAGGATCGCTCGCGCACTCTTCGATAGCCGTTTGTAATAGACGAACGCAACTATGTACGGAATACCCAGCCAGCCAAATTGTTTGAAATACAGCCATGCGTATTCCACGCCGCTCTTGAGCTTATCAAGATCAAACCCTGTCTTGGCATAGAAAGAATTGGGAAGAATGCTGCCGTAGTAGAGCAGCTTAAAGCCGACATAGGGAAGCGAGGTAAGCAGAGCAATCGCGGCACAACGCAAAGTGAATCGGGGAATCTTCCATTCCGAGAGCCACTCAACGGCAATCAATAATCCGGTCACCAGCGCCCCTTCGGGTCGCAGCCAGACAGTGATTGCCATCGCCGCGACCAGCAACCAGCTTCGCCGCAGATAGAAATACAGACAGAGCATAGTACAAAATGCAAACGCTGCCGTTTCCAATCCGGCGGGAGACCAATAAGCAATCGACATATTCAATCCGACCAGCAGACTGGAGAGCACAGCAAACCATTTGTCGCGCTCGCTCAGCACCAAACGGGCTAAGAGAAAAGTCATGACGATCAGGCCGCCCCCAAAAAGAAAGCCGGTCACTCTGGAGAGAAAAACGTAATCGCCCCCAATCCCGCCCAGAGCAATCATGTAAATTACCCAGGCAAAATTGGTGAAACCTTCGATCTGCTCCCCAATATTGAAAACCAGACCGTCGCCGTTGAGGAAGTTGGCGACGTAACGGTAGGAAATATAGGCATCGTCCTGAATAACGTTCAACTTTATCGCCAGGAACGAATATATCGCCAGGGCCGGTGAAACAAAAAGAGCTGTCTTTGCTATATTCTTCAACATATTTGAAAACTCAATCTACATGCTACTATGGGTTGGTAGTACAAAACTGTTTCCCCAAAGGTATCTGAGATTAGCGCGCCAGTCAAGACCAGTGCAATCCTGCGGTCAATTTCCTTCCCCGCGCAATTGGGGATACCTGACCTCCCACTGCCTGACGGTGGCACTGTCGAACCCCCTGGCCAGCGCAATATCGAGCGCTCTGCGGGCCTTTTTGTATCTTCCTTCACTGTGATGGAGAAGGCCAAGCTCGGCATAAACTTTGCCATCTGCCCCTGCGCAGGCAGCAGCCGCTACGAGGAAACGGATATATTCAGACCTGTTCCCCCACTTCTGATAGATGTGGCCCAGGCTGAAAGGAATTTGCCAGGAGGTGGAGTCGAGAGCATAAGCTCGATGGTACAGTGCCTCGGCCTTCTTCAGATGACCGAGGTAATAGTGGGCAGTGGCTATGTTGACAATGATCGGGACCGAATTGGCGTTGAGTCCGTCAGCCACTTCAGCAAAGAACAGGGCGCTGTCGTACATTTTGAGGGCGATGTAGGCCTCGGCAAGATTCGACCAGGCATCACAATACTGGGGGTTACTGCTGGCCACTTCGGCAAGAACTTGTACCGACTCATTAATCTTCCCCTGATAACGAAGCTTCTTGGCCTTCGTTATCATCGTAGCTTCAGGAAACTCTCTGACCCATGTTTCCCGTGCTTGTTTAGCCCCCAGAGTATCCCCCTGCTTGTCATAGTAGGTAGCTATCAGATAATATGTGGTTCTGTTCCGGGCGTGATCCAGCCTGGTATAATCTTCCACCAGTCTGATCCCTTTTTCCGGCACCGCCTGCACCATTGCCCTCGGTATTAGCATCATCGCTCCCAGCACAATCGCCAGTCCGACCACCATAGGGAACCGCTCCTTCTTCATCGCCGGATCAAGCCCGAGAGAACCAAACAGCAGGACCAGCGGTACACCGGCAAAGGAAAGGAGGTCCCAGTCTCGGGGCATGCCAAGGCGAGGGTCAAAAACGGAGACCGCGGCGACGGTTGATATCAGCAATACCAGCAGGTAGCGATAACGGGGCTGCTTGAAGATACGCTGTCCTGCCGACTTGATCAGAAGGACGGCCAGCAGCAGCAATCCCGGAAACAACAGAATGAGAAAATTGAATAAGTCGGCCAGATGTTTTGGTGAAAAGAGCGTATACCCTTCGGTGGTGAAACGATCAGCAAGCACCGGCACGAATGAAAACCGGAAAAAATAACTGGTTGTGTAGAGATAAGCGAACACTGCCCCCGCCCCAAGAACCAGAGCGCCTATTGACATACACTTCCACGTTGTTGAGAGTGCCGATAGTCTCTTGCCTATACGGGTATCAAATGATAGCAGGTAGATTGCGCTCGGCACCAGAACCATTCCGAACACATGAAGAAAAACTGAGAGCACAAGCAACGGCAACGCTACCCACCGAGGAACTGACCGGTTGATAATCGCCAGCCCGACCAGACAATAGAGAACAACCGAAGCTACAAATATCGAGTAGTTTTCCACGTAGCCAAAAAACAACAGCATGTATCCACCGGTAATAACGGTCAGGAAAAACAGTATCCGATCGGCGTTCTGCCGGTAGAGCACTTTGGCCGACCATGCCGCTCCGAGAAGGACAACCACGCCGGCCAGTATTGATAACACGGCGTAGCTGAAATAGGCGGCTGAATCCGGATCGCCACCGATGAACGATCTCATCCAGATATGCAGCAACGACTCGCCGAGATTCCGAGCTTTCGGTATCGGGTTGTCGCCAGCCAGTTGACTCAGCAACTGGTAACCATCGCCAAGGAAATGTGTTCGTCCTCTCAGGTAGAAAAAAGCAGCAATAAAGATCGCACCGATAGAACCGACTGTCGCCAGAAACATACCGATACAGCCCGAAGCGCTATCCTCGGCACTGCCCATCTCGGTCTTCTTGAAAAACAACCGCAGAACAAACGGCGCCACCAGACCGATCCCGACCAGAACAAAGAGGACGACCATATCGAGGTAGCCCCAGATGTTCACTCCCCAAGCCCGCGATTCGGTCAGGAAAGAGCCACCAATAAACAGAGCCAGCGTGAAGTAATAGGCAATGAGATGCGAATTTCTTCTGAAGAACGATAACTGCAAAAGCCAAATCCTTCCTGGCGTTCCAGAACCAAACGTTTCTAACGGCAGCAATGAGGGCAGCGTTTAGCCGCCCAGCTTTTTGAGCCTTTGGTTGATGTTCTCCCAGATTTCCGGCCAGGTCTGATCGAATTTCTCAGCCTTATAGTTGTCTCGGGCTCGACGAAGCATCACAATCCCATCTTTTTTGTCGCCGCCGGCAATCGCGATTTCTCCCAAGTCTTCGCATGCCTGTCCAATCACCGAATGGTTTTCCAACCTCTCGGCCCAGGCGAGAACCGGGCGTAACCAGCGGCGTGCTTCAGCAAAATCCCCGACCATCCGATGAGCCATACCAACATGATAATCTGCGAACAGTTTGGCCACTTCGCCGGAGAATCGCCAATGATAGTCACGGGCCTTCTGGTAGCAGGAGAGCGAAGAATCGAACTGCTTCAAGTCGTAGTAGATACCGGCCAGATTGTTCCATAGTGGCCCGAGCCATGACTCAACATCGGCGGCCTCAGCCGCTTCGATCCCTTTTCGGCTCCACTTGATCTGGTCTTCCGTGGTTTCCGAGACAATCGAGAGCATGTTGGCAGCATCGACAGCCCGACCCCACAGAGCGTTGGAATTGCAGTAGGTGAACATCTGCCCAAAAGTTTCACCGGCTGCCGAGAGATCATCGCCTTTCCATTCAAACCGCCCTTTGACACTCAAGTATCGTGACCAGCCCATCGGGTCACTATCGGTAGCACGCTCGGCGGCGGTCGCCAGAAAGCCTCGCCCCGATTCGACCTCCCCAAGAACCAGATTCATCCGGGCCATTTGCGACAACGCTTCAACTTCGACCGAATGATTAAACTCGCTCCTAGCC
>DAOWIM010000098.1 GCA_030640905.1 bacterium | reverse complement strand
TGAGAACCGATGGATGTGGGCAAGTGACACCGGTGTGGCTGGGACCTCAACCGGTGAAATTAAACCAACCTGGGATGGCCCGCATTGCTTCATAATTGGCGGCCTCTCAGCCGTCACCGAGCGCGCTTCTGGTCTTCCCAACGAGTTTGAATTGTACCAGAACTATCCAAACCCGTTCAATCCGACTACAACGATCAACTTCGACGTGCCGACCAAGTCGCATGTAACTCTGGATATCTACAATGTGTTAGGCCAGAGAGTTCGGACGCTGGTTGACGAGGCGCTTCCGGCAGGACGTTGGACCGAGGATTGGGACGGCCGAGCGCAAGATGGCGCCAGGGCTGCTTCGGGTATCTATTTCTATCGTATTGAGGCCGGTAACTTCCTCAAAACCCGTAAGATGGTACTAATGAAATAAGCGCCACCACTCCCAAAGTAATAATCTGAAAACCCCCGGTTATCCGGGGGTTTTTTTATTCATCAATTGGAGAAACGTATCTCAAAAGTACATCTTGTACGCAAATGTTAAGTGGTGGCGTGGACGTGGGTTACGGGGTGTGGGTATGTTTCGGTCAGCTATCCGAATTTGACCAGTTTTGCCGGGCGGCAGCGTAACGCACTATTACACATATAGTTACATCTTTTCTGTTGACTTTATGAGGTGGGTTTGGTATCTTAAACAAATCCCCCGGACGCACTCGCGCTCGGTAACCTGTTGCTGTATAAGGATTTATATGTTAGGTGTGATTGGCAGCAAATTCTCGATCGGAAAAGAAACCTACCACCCGTTTTCCGCAGAACTTCATTATTTTAGAATTGATAAACGTTATTGGTCGATTTGTTTTGAGCGTATCAGACGAGCCGGTTTTCGGCTTATCTCTACTGCTGTTCCCTGGAATGTTCACCAGGACGAGAACAAGCATCTTGATTTTGCCGGATTGACTGATCCGAAAAAGGACCTGATTGTTTTTCTGGAGCTGGCTCGTGAGTTTGGTTTCAAGGTGATACTTCGACCCGGTCCCTGGGTGGCTGGTCAGCTTAAGAATGGCGGCATACCGGATTATGTCTTCCGCGATATCAAGGCTCTGGCCAGGACTTCTACCGGTCAGGAGCTTGAGGTGGCCGACCATGTAGGGATCAAGGGCGGGTATCTTCCCAGCTACCTTCATTCAAACTACTTGTTTCACCTGAAGAGTTATTTCCGGGCGTTCATTGAGACGACCAAGAATTATGTTCACCCGCGGGGACCGGTGTTCATGGTCGAGCTTGACTATGAAACATCGTTTTGGAGACAGCTTGATCCGGGCTCTGCTGATTACAACCCCGATGTTCTGGCCGAATACTATCCGGAATTTTTGGAATCGATTCATGGTGAAGTCAAGAAGCTCAATGCGTTGTATCGGGAGAAGAACGACAGCTTCGGAAAGGTTGAGCCGCCGCGTAAGTTTGAGAATCTTGCCCAGAAGGATTATCCAAAGACGCTTGATTGGTTCCGTTTCCGTCAGTACACACTCAACACCTACCTGGAGACGATGGAGGATATCTTTGAGTCATACACTGTCGAACCGTTGATATTCCGCTCGCTCTATTTCAATCCCGGTGAGTTGCTGCCGGCATATAATCTGGTCCCTCAAGATCGGTCACCATTTCTTGGCGCTAACGTATTTCCGGAGGGGACGTATTTCGATCTTTGCGTCAAGGCGCGATTCCTGAAAGCCGAATATGGTTTTGCCTACGCCAGTTCGTTTGCTTCCGGCGCTGCTGCGGTTGATCCGGAACGCGAAGAGTTGGCAGCCCCGATTCGTTCCAGCACACGCCGGTTTTACATCACCGCCGGTTTGTCCGCCGGGTTCAAGGGCTTGAATCATTATATGTTTGTCGATCGTGATCACTGGTATGGTGCGCCGCTGCATAACGATGGCACAGTTTCCGATGGCTACGATGTGATCGGACGTTTCAATAGTCTGATCGCATCAATCGGGTTGGAAGAGATGGAATCGTCGCAGGACGTTGCGGTGGTGGGTAATCGCCTTTATTACTGGCTGCGCCGCGTCTCCAATACCAAGACCAAGACGTTCAACTACCTTCCACGGTTGGTCGATGAGTCTCAGGTTGGTTTTTGCCGTGACCTGATGCGCTTGAAGTTGCCATTCGGTGTTCGTGAAAATAGCAATTTCGAGACTCTCAAGGATTACAAGCTGCTATTCTTCGCCACTGCTGAAGTCATGGCCCAGAGCGATCAGGAGGCGATTATTGATCTGGTCAAGTCGGGGGTGACGGTTGTTCTTTGTGGTGTCATGCCTCGCTGGGACGAGAACATGAAAGATTGCCAGGTTCTGGCTAATCATTTCAGGATGAAAACGACCGTTGACTATCGCATAGGTACAGTGACCCACAAGGGCGGTTCGTTCCCGTGCTGGATTTACGGTTCGATACGTTCGACCGATGATTCAAAGGTCAAAAAGATCGCTACGATGGATAACAAGACGGTGGCGGTTTGTTCTTCGCGGTTCAAGGGAAATCTTTACCTCTTCTCGTTTGATATCGCATCGGCCGGTCATCATCAGAAACTGTCATTTGTGGAGCATGTGTTAGGGCAGGAGAAGATCAACTCCCACCTCTATTGCAGCGATTTATCAGTTGACGTTTCCTTCCAGATGGGCGCTAAGAAGGGCTTACTTTTTATCACGGCACCGCCGCCTGGTGAGTTGTCGGATGGATTCGAATCAGGTCGCAAGGAGATAATAATCCGAGCAGACTTGAAGGAAGTCGGATTCAAGGCGCCTAATATCAAGCTGACCAATATTTTTGCCGAGGAAGAGACCAAGCCAATACGAACGACAGCCAAGGACCTCATGTCCGGTTTGCCGCTGGAGATTGGTTCCCCCGATGGCATCATCTTCTTGGTTGAGAAACGGTAGCGCAATCGCGTAGCCTTATGGTGACGATCAAACACAGCCGTCCGGGAGTTGTTCTTGCAGCCTCTCTGGCGGCTCTTTTTTTGCTGGTAGTTCTCGGGTGCAGTTGGATAGATGTTACCACATACTACCAGCAGGGAGCGGTGGCAACAGGCGCTCCGATAGCAACCGATCTGGCCATTGAAGTTCTCAAAAAGGGTGGCAATGCCTTCGATGCGGCGGTAGCAACAGGATTTGTGCTGGCGGTGGTTCATCCCTCTGCTGGTAATATCGGCGGTGGCGGTTTTGCGGTGATTCGCAACGGCGCCGATGGTCGTGTGCGGACGCTTGATTTTCGCGAGACGGCCCCGCTGGCTGCTGTCGAGACCATGTATCTCAACGACGATGGCGAAGTCATTGACAGTCTGTCGTTGTATGGCGCCAGAGCGTGCGGAGTGCCCGGTACAGTTGCCGGACTACATGCCCTCTGGCAGGAGTATGGTTCGATGAAATGGGAAGAGCTGGTCAAGATCGCAGCCAATGTTGCGGATACCGGTTTCATTGTCGATGATTTCCTGGCAGCTTCCCTCACAGAATATCACCGCGAACTGACATTGTATGAAGAGACGGCCGATATCTTTGTTCCAAATGGCCAGAAATCTGTCGCCGGTGATCGTTTCCTTCAGCTCGATCTGGCACGAACTCTGTATGCTATCGCTGCGGAAGGACCCGATGGTTTTTACAGCGGAGAAGTGGCCGAGAAGATTGTTGCCACCATGCAGAAATACAACGGACTGATTACTGCTGAAGACCTCGCATCCTACCTGCCGGTCTGGCGCGAACCGACACACATTACATTTGACGGCTACGACATTTACTCGATGCCATTGCCGAGTTCGGGCGGGGTGATCGTAGCGCAAATATTGAAACTACTCGAACCGTATGACTTCGCTCGCCTCTTTCCGGAATCGGTTGACTACATCCATCTCTTCTGTGAAGCATCACGGCTGGCATTTGCCGACCGTTCCGAACATCTTGGTGACCCGGCGTTCTATGCGGCACCATCAACACTGCTTGATGCCGGTTACTTAGACGCCCGACGCAAACTCATTGACCCCCAGCATGCCACACCCTCAACCCGCGTCAAACCGGGAAGTCCTCCCATACGGGAATCGGAGCAGACAACACATTATTCGATTTGTGACGACGATGGCAACATGGTGGCGATTACCTACACGCTCAATACCGGCTATGGTTCCAGCCTAGTAGTTGGGGGCGCGGGTTTTCTGCTTAACAACGAAATGGATGATTTCTCCATCAAACCGGGTGTGCCGAATGTCTTTGGTTTGATCGGTGGTGAGGCCAACAAGATTGAACCGGGTAAACGGATGCTCTCTTCGATGTCGCCGACTCTCGTGCTGAAGGATGACAAACCGCGAATGATACTGGGTACGCCGGGGGGGTCAAAAATCATCACGGTGGTGGCTCAGACGCTGCTTAACTCAATCCGCTTTGACATGTCAGCGGAAGCTCTGTGTGCGCAACCTCGTTTTCATCATCAATGGCTGCCCGATATGCTGTATCTTGAAGAAGGACAGTTTGACATCAATATCATTCAGGGATTGATTCGGTACGGTCATTCTGTGAAGGAGCGTAAGCCGTACAGTGATCTGCAGGTGATAGAACTGGATGAAAATGGAATGATGACTGCCACCTCCGATCCCAGAAACCGCGGCAAGGCCTCCGGCTACTGAGGTGGTTCCGGCGGCGCAGGTTGATCACTTTTATGTGTGCATCGTAGTGACCTTATGCCGCAGATCAATCCTCCACCTCCGATTGCACAGGCGCAGAAGTAGAACAGCCCGCCGATAAACGGCTGCGCGTACAACCCGTACAGGATAATCAGTCCGATCAGCAGTTGGAATCTCCCTATCGAAGCTGGCTTCTTC
>DAOWIM010000021.1 GCA_030640905.1 bacterium | reverse complement strand
TCATAAGTTATTCCTATACTCTCAAAAAGGAGAGCCGGGCAGGGCACAAACCCCACCCGGCGTCTGGTTATTCCCTATTCTTCCCAGCGATTGTCGATCATTGCCGAACCGATCGTTAACCGATGGCAGGAGATTTCAAAGTACTCAAAGACCTGATCGTCCGCTTTGTCTTTCACATGCGGAATAGTCTCTTCATACTTGGTAATGAAGCCTTCCTCCCACTTCAGAACTTTCATATCGGAATCATCCGGTTTCTTGAAAGACACTGATCCGGCCTTCCAGTTGGTCTCGGCTGAATTCATCGCCCACATACTGATAGCATCGGTCTCATCCGACTCTCTCCATATCTTGATCGTGCCAGCATGGGCGCGATCCGCCGGACGACCGGTTTCATCTTTCGCGGTGTAGATGTTATAAGACACCGAATAGACGTTCTTGTACTTGACGCCGTCGATTTCCAGAGCTGGTCTGCGTGCCATGACTTACTCCTCCATTAGTAACACTCAATTAGACTTCAGTTCGTGGTTATTCGTTTTCAATTCGAGCCGGTCGACTTGAGCCAGCCGGCTCGACACTCCTGTGCTACTTATCCTTCACGTTAGTCTGATCACCCTCACCCCAGGCCATAAACTCAATATTGAACGTACGAGCCGGGTACTTCGGATTCAGACTGACCTTAACATCAATTTCCTGACGCTTGCGCATCTCTTCGTCGGCAAAAATCTCAACCTTGAAGTCCTGAAGGATATTATCTCCACCGGAGATCGCCTTCATGAACTTGTCGATATCCTTTCGCATCGTATCGACAAAACGCTGATCGATAACTGAGAAGGTCTGCTTGTTCAGGTAGTTTCGCAGAGTCTTGTAGACATAGTCATACGTTCTGCGAATCGAATAGACGTTGAAGGTTTCCTTCGTAAAGAGCGTTGCCGCTCCCATCGACACCGCCGTCCCCTCAAAGCTTACCATCGGATTGACACCCTTCTCATTGATCTTCGAGGCGTCGGGCTGGTTAGCTTTAAAACGGAGGTACTTGGCGTCGTTGATTTTCCCATGTTTGAAACCGGCCATCGGCTGCTGCATACCAGCGGTGAGATCACCCTGATACATTTTACCGGCGACAGCCGCTGAAGGCGGAATCCACATGTCGTCGTCTTCGTACTGGTTGGCCTCACGCGCCTGCAGGTAGTTGGCAAAGACCGAAACATATTGCTTGTAACTGTCGATACCGGGCAGATTGGCGTAGTTGGGGTCCTCAAGCATGTCCATCGTCTCCTCAAAAGTCTCGAAATTGGGAAGATCTGTCATCACATGCAGTTTATTAGGAAAACCAAGCCCACGAGCAACCATATCGATATTCTCGACACTGCCAAGATAACCGGGGATGACGGCCATGCCGAAGCAATCTTTGATGCTCCACTCGCGATAAAGATCGGCCACCGCTTTGCTCATCTGCTCGAATTTTTCCTTATCGTCGGGATCGGTCAGTTCTTCGGCGCTGACGTTCGAGAAGAAAGCATTGACCTTCTCATCCGGCTCCTGCTGCGCATTTGCAAAGAACTTGTCGATCGCACGATACGTTGTCTCCAGTGTGCGACTCGCCCTGTGAACCTTCTTCATGTTCTTTTCAAGGTTCTGCTCCAGCTTGGTCGCCCGCTCGTTGATCTCCTTGCGGAAATCGTCCGGCTTGCCGTCCTTGGAAAGGTGCTGCTCCCAGAGTTTGAGTCGCTGGGCCAGCACTTGGCGCTGAGTTGCAAAATTCTTCTTGGTCAGGAACTCTTTACGCTGGAAGTCCTTCTTTGGATCGAGCCATTCTACGCCGCGAACCAGGTCACCATCGGGAGTCTTAAAAGACGGCAACAAGGAGGCCAGTTTGGAGAAATCGCCAAAGGAGTCTCCCAACAGATTTGCAAACTCGTCCTCGGAGATTGCCTCTGCGGCTGGTGCCGCTTCCGGCTGAGCTTCCGCCGGCTGTGGCTGAGCTTCGTGTTTTTCTTCTTCACCCATAGATACTCACCTCATCTCTACTCGGACAGAAGGTCAATGTAGTAACGCGCCACCTTCAACAAAGCCTCTTTCTTCTCTTTGTCAGCCAGCGTTTTCTTCAGCGCGTTATTCTTCTTCAATTGCTTGTCGAGATCCACCAGCATTTCTTTGCTGTAGTACGTCTCGCGCAAGTTGTCGTTTTTCTCGATCAATTCCTTCGATGAAAAATCCTTCATCGCCTTGACCTCGAAATGTGCGTTAACCTGTTCGCCTTCAGTGCTCTCAAGCTCAGCATCGAACGAGGGGCGAAATTTCTCGAACACCTCTTTAGGATTGACACACTTGACCGGTGTGACATCGGCATCCTCGTCGTTGTTGAGCTTGGCGGCGTACAGGAGCTTGTTGGATGGGAGCAACTCTACGGGGATCGAGTCATCTTTTTTGATCCGCTCGGTCGCGCCCAGAATGAATTTAGCCATCTAAACCCTCCGGTTTGGATTTATAGGTCATTAGTCTGTTTCTACTCTCGCAAATGTATAAGCATCGTCTTTAATCTCAACCCGAATGTGATCCCCGGGCGAGACGTTGCCGGTAATTATATCAACCGACAGAGGATTGATTATGTCTTTTTCGATAATGCGCTGGATCGGCCTGGCTCCAAGTTCGATTGAGTATCCATCGACGGCCAGTTTCTTCTGCGCCTCCGGTGTCAATTCCGCCTTAATATCCTGCTCTTTCAGCAATTCGCAAAGGTTGTTGAACTCCAGCCCGGCAATAACTTCCACCTGCTCCGGCGAGAACGAATGAAAGATGATAATATCGTTAAGACGATTGAGAAACTCCGGTCGGAATTTGGAAAAAAGGAAACCCCTAACCTCTTCCATATCGACCTCCCGCCCTTCACGGTCGGCATCCAGAATCTTGTCGGCGGCGTAGTTGGATGTCAACACAACCAACGTATTGGAAAAATCAACGGTTCGACTCTGGCCATCGGTCAAGCGACCGTCATCAAGAAGCTGCAGCAATAGATTAAAAACGTCGGGGTGCGCTTTCTCGACCTCGTCAAACAGGACGATTGAGAAAGGTTTGCGACGCACCGCTTCGGTGAGAACACCACCTTCCTCATAGCCAACATAACCCGGAGGAGCGCCAATCATCTTAGCTACTGAATGCTTCTCCATGTACTCGGACATATCAAACCGCACCATCGCATTCTTGTCATCGAACAGGAACTCGGCAATCAATTTCGGAAGATGCGTCTTACCGGTACCGGTCGGGCCCAAAAAGAGGAACGATCCCACCGGCCGGTTGGCCATCTTGAGACCGGCGCGCGATTTGCGAATAGCATTCGCCACTCCGGTAATCGCTTTCTCCTGTCCGACAATTTTCTTCTTGAGATGCGCTTCCATGTTGAGAAGACGGTCCTTCTCGGCGGTAAGCATCTTGGAGACGGGAATACCGGTACGGCGCGCCACCACAGCAGCGATGTCGGCATCACAGATTCTCTCCTCAAGATTATCCACAACTGACTTAAGAGCCTTGAAGCGATCTATTTTCTCGCCAAAAGCCTTCTTCAGGTCATCCGGTTTCAGTCTGGGTGAGTTCATGATTCCCCTCCCGCAACTTCGATTCTATGTCCCCAGAAACCTTCAAGCCGCTCCATGTTCTTTTCAAACTCATCGTAGAGCGTATAGAGATTGTCAAAAACCTCGGTGTCCTTCTTGGGGTCTTTCCCCTGACAGGCCGCAAATGCTTTTTCAATCTCAGTAATCCGGGTTTCCATAATCGGGATTCTCTCATTTGAGTATTCCCGTTTGACCGAGAACTCCGATGCCGCCTCGTCAATAATATCAAGAGCAATATCAGGCAGGTTGCGCTCACTGAGATACCGCTTGGCATACTTGACCGCACCAATGATCGCCTCGGAATCATAAGTGATCTTGTGGTGCTCTTCGTACTTGGGCACGACCCCAACGGCGATACTGATAGCCTCATCGACAGTCGGTTCGCCCACTTGCACCCGTTCAAACCGGCGATCCAACGCCTTATCTTTTTCGAGGTATTTGGTGTACTCCTCGACGGTTGTGGCACCAATCAGACGAATCTGGCCACGCGCCAGGGCCGGCTTGATTAGATTGGCAGCATCCATCCCACCAGACATACTGCCCGCTCCGGCAATAGTGTGAATCTCGTCGATGAAGAGCACAATTTTCCCGCCGGACTTAACCACTTCACCGACCAACGACTTGAACCTCTCCTCGAATTCACCCTTATACTTGGCTCCGGCCACCATCGAACCCATATCGACCGCCATCACCTTGACCCCTTGCAGTACTTTCGGAGTCTTGTTATCAATAACCGCCTGGGCAAATCCTTCTACGATAGCCGACTTGCCAACACCGGCTCCACCGACCAACACCGGGCTATTTTTACGGCGACGCAGCAGAATTTGAATCATCTGCTGAAGTTCCGGCTCCCGCCCAATCATCGGGTCAAACTCTCCAGCCGCGGCTTGATTAGTCATATCAACACAATACCGTAACGTGC
>DAOWIM010000165.1 GCA_030640905.1 bacterium | reverse complement strand
GGGGACTGGTTTTCGCCACTCCCCTTACCTTGGTTTTGGTGCCCTGCCTCTATATAATCGGACAAGACTTAAGCGGGTTGCTTAGGCTTCGGAAGAGGGCAAACGCATGAGATGCCAACGCCCAATGTGAGAAACGGAGATGTGAGATGAGAGGCAAGAGAGTACTTATAGCCGGAGCTACCGGTTATCTTGGGCAATTCCTGGTTCAGGAATCGAAAACACAGGGTTATTTGGTACGTGCATTGACCAGAGACCCAGAGAGGCTGGCTCATCTTGATGAATACATCGACGATCTGTTCGTCGGCGAGGTCACCAATCCTGATTCATTGATTGGAATCTGCAAGGATATCGATTTTGTTATAAGTGCGGTAGGTATCACACGCCAGAAGGATGGCCTTACCTACATGGATGTTGACTATCAGGGTAACAGGAACTTGATGGATTGCGCGATAAGTAGCGGAGTGTCCAAGTTCGTCTACGTGTCAGTTCTAAATGCGCACCTAATGCAGGACCTGAAGATCATTCTGGCAAAGGAGAGATTCGTACGCGAATTGGAAGAGTCCAGCCTTGATCATACGATACTGCGCCCCACCGGCTTCTTCTCGGACATGCTGGAATTCCTTCACATGGCCAGGAAAGGCAAGGTGAGCCTGTTTGGGACAGGGGATTACAAGATCAATCCGATCCACGGACAGGATCTAGCTGAGGTGTGTGTTGCTGCCCTCGAGAGAACAGAAAACGAGATAGCTGTAGGTGGTCCTGAGACATTTACCCATAGGCAGATCGCTGAACTGGCATTCGAGGTGTTGCATAAGAAGGAGCGAATCTCATACATGCCGCTTTGGCTGATGCGGGTAATCGTTCGGTTGATGAGGTTGTTCACCTCCTCAAAGACCTACGGTCCGGCCGAGTTCATAATGACTGCGTTGAGTATGGATGGGGTGGCTCCAGCCTATGGAAAAGAGAAGCTGAAAGACTTCTACGAAGCCAATGCGGAGACAGGATCTGTTTAATGAAAAAACAAGAAGACAATTCTACAAGTATGTCCCCTGATTTGGAAACTTATGTTAGGAGATTGAGGGAAACTAATACTTTGAGAGAGTCGATTCTTTATTCAGCAATACAAGCACTGAATCTGACTGATGGAAGCAAGGGCCTTGATGCTGGATGTGGAATTGGCTTGCAAACGTTGCTGCTGGCAAAGGAAGTTGGACCTCATGGTCACATTACCGGATTAGATTATACTCCCGAATTTCTTCAGTATGCACACAAAGTTGTAATGGGACACGGTTTGACTAAACAGATAACTTTTAAAGAAGGAGATGTAACAAGACTCCCTTTCGAAGATAACACTTTCGATTGGGTCTGGAGCGCAGACTGTGCTGGCTATCCTGTTGCAGACAATCCTATACAGTTGATCAAAGAACTGAAGAGAGTGGTGAAACCTGAGGGTACTGTGGCTATCTTGGCCTGGTCCTCGCAGCAGTTGCTTCCGGGATATCCAATGTTGGAAGCACGGCTTAACGCGGTATCATCGGGATATTCCCGTTTGATCAAGGGTAAGAGACCAGAGCAGCACTTTTCGCGGGCGTTGGGTTGGTTCGCCAAAGCGGGTTTTCCAGAATTCTCCGCAAGAACATTTGTTAGCGATATTCAGGCTCCTTTGAGTGATGATATTTCAGTGGCTCTGGATTCTCTATTTCAAATGCTCTGGGGAGAACCTTTGCCCGAACTGGCAAAGGAGGATTGGGCAGAGTTTGAACGACTATGTTCGCCGAAATCTCCTGATTTCATTCTGAACGAGCCCGACTATTATGCCTTTTTTACTTATTCCATGTTCTATGGAAGAGTAACTTGATAAACGAGAGGGAAAATCTTTTGAGCGTGAAACAAGTACTACGTGCTGACATCCCCCCTCGGAGTTTGCGGAGTGGTGGCATTTAAAAACAACAGCAGAAAGACTAAACCCTTAACCCAAGAGTGGTCCAGTTGACGGGGTGATGTCATTGCTAACGGGTTTGCACATATGGAACAACACTAACTAAGGAGAAAAAGATGGCGAATACACACAAGAGTATTGTCGAAAAGTACTGGAAAGCCGCAAACGATCGAGATTGGGATACATTTGATTCCCTCTTACATGAAGATATTGTTTATGAGATCCCTCAGACAAGGGAGCGGATTCGTGGACGTGTTGCGTTTAGAGAATTTAATGCGACTTATCCGGGTGATTGGACTTTGAAAATAGTGAGTCTTGTTGCTGATGAGTCTCAAGCTGTGTCTCAAATAGTTTTTTGGGTCAATGATGAAGAACAATCAGCTATCTCTTTTTTTGAATTCAAGAATAGACTGATTAATAGAATAGTGGAGTTTTGGCCTAATCCATACGATCCTCCGGCACGTCAAACGGACTCTATAGAACGATATTGAAGAGATATAAAGAAGAAATGTGTAGATTCGTGAATCCTCATGGTTAATGTTAACAGACGTTTCTTTGAAATAGTGGAATTTGGTAGTAATGAATCATAAGTCGTAAGTTATTGGTAGTTATTTAGAGATATGGGGGGAGCGTCCGCTCACAAAACACACTTGGCGGAGAACAAAAACTGCATAAGTAAGTGTGCTGCAGCGCGTTACGCCGTTAGAAAATAATAAGCGGAGAGGCAGGGATTCGACGACCGCTATTTTGGCCAAGCTCATGTAAGAGTATGTATTACGCTCAATGTCATGGGTTTACTAAGGTTAAGTTCGGTTAAGTACAAGCAAGTTAGTGGAAGTACAAGCAAGTTCAGCGTAGTTCGCTGTTAGAAAATTGTTAGAAAATCGCGCTCGCCCATAGCGGCGTTCTGTGAAAAAGATCATGTATTTGAAGGCGAAATCAGGAATCAGGGGATTGGAATCGAGAAAGGAATTCGAGTCTTGCGGCAATCTTTTGACCGGGTGGCCGTATTTTGAACGTGCATTACTGCCTGCATCGAGATCAGTAGTTGGTCCACCCTAGGTTATACCGGTCTTCCCGAATAGGTAACGGTGGGGCACCGGTATTGCGGGCATTATTCAGGTAGCTCCCTGTTTCAATTTGAAACGGACCGCCACATTGTTGAATCCAATTCGTAAAGCAGATACCCAGGCAATCCGATATACGATAAGTACATCAAGGCTTTTGTTCCCGGGGCTGCTGTCATCGACTTGTCAGCGACAAGGGCGCAGACTCTTTGTTTTCAGGAGCCCGGTGATTGGGGTTCTGAGGAGCACGTAGAATGACCAATGATCGTATTACCGTAGAGTCACAGGATAACACAGGCAGCGACGCAAGTGTGGTTGGTTGTCAGCATTCGCGCCACACTGATGACATTGTGAGCGAAGAGGATCGCAGGCAGTTCGAGGATCGAATGAGCTACCGTCTGGCTGTTGAAGCGGCAATCTCCTATGCCTCGCAATCGCTTCTTTCCAACAGTGGTGCCAATCTGGATGGTGCTCTCGAATCGCTGGGTAGAGCTATCTCGGCCAATCGCGCCTACATCTTCCAGATTTATGATAATGGGCACAAGATATCCAATACGCACGAATGGTGCGACGGTGAGACTACTCCCCAGAAGGACAATTTGCAGAATCTGGATACAACAGCTCTCCTCTGGTGGAACACGAAGATACAGAATAGAGAAAACATCATAATACCGGATGTTGGAGCCCTGCCCTCTGAAGCTTCAAGGGAGAAAACCATCCTCGAAAACCAGAACATACGATCATTGCTTGTCGTGCCAATTCTCTCTGCAGAGAAGATACCCATTGGTTTCATGGGTTTCGACGATACTCAAAAGCCGCGAGACTGGCGTACTGAAGACATTCGGGCGCTGTGTGTTGTTGCAGAAATGATAAGTGCAATCTGGCAACGAAAAGAGAGCGAACGCGTTCTTTCGCAAACTATTGCCCAGTACACAGCCATGATCGATACGGTTCCGGCTCTAATGTATCTCAAGGGTACCGATCGTAGGTATATCTCGGTCAACGAATCATTCTGCCGGTACGTTGGGAGGACCAAAGATGAGATAATCGGGCTTACTGACGGTGACATTTTCCCACCTGAAAGAGCGGATGAGTATAGTCGATCGGATCAGACCGTATTGAACCAGGATCGCGCCATAATCTCACAGGAGGTACGAAGCACAAATACGGACAGTAAAACACGATGGATGTCTGTAACTAAGGTGCCGGTACATGATAGCAATGGTGATGTCATCGGTATCGCAGGCCTGGTACAGGACATTACTGATCGTCATGAGAATCGTGAGCGGCTGATTCAAGCGGACAAACTTGCAGCTATCGGTACTCTGGCTGCCGGTGTTGCCCACGAAATAAACAACCCGATGGGCTTCATAGGGTCTAACCTTAATACCATGACAAAGTATGTTGGTAAGATCAAGCAATTCATTGAGAAGAACCACTCTTGCGATATCGATGAATTGAATAGTATCAAAGAGATTTTGGATGATTTCGGTGATGCTATCGAAGAGTCAATTGAAGGTGCCACGCGAGTAAAAAAAATAGTAACAGATCTGAAAAGCTTCTCACGGGTTGACCATGCTGAAAAGTGCCATGCCAGTCTCAATGATTGCCTGGAAAGTACACTCAATATCGTCTGGAACGAACTGAAGTACAAATGCAAAGTGGAAAAGGACTTCGGAGATCTGCCGGATCTTTACTGCGTTCCCAACCAACTCAACCAGGTGTTCTTGAATATGTTTGTGAACGCCGGGCACGCGATTGAGAATCGGGAAGGTATCATCCGGATCAGAACGTGGGCCGATGAGGAGCAGATGTATGTTTCCATTCGTGACAATGGGGTCGGCATGACAAAACAGAACATCAACAGAATATTTGATCCTTTTTTTACAACTAAGGATGTTGGCAAAGGAACCGGCCTCGGTCTGAGCCTGGCATTTGATATTATCAAGAAGCATGGTGGGGCTATTGATGTCACCAGTGAACTTGGGGTTGGCACTGAATTCATCATAAATCTGCCGCTGGAAGGAATTGAGCATGACTGAGACAACCGGCACGTTGCTTATCGTTGACGATGAGCCGAATGTTATAAAATCGCTTCGGCGATTGATGGTTGATTCAAACCATACAATTATCACGGCAGAATCGGGTGCCGACGGTCTAAAAGCTTTTGAAGATAATGAAATCGACCTGGTAATTTCCGACTACCGTATGCCGGGGATGAATGGAGTCGAATTCCTAAGCAAAGTTCGAGAGAAATATCCGGCCACCATACGAATTGTCCTGTCCGGTTATGCCGATGTGACAGCCGTAGTCGAAGCTATCAATGATGGTCATGTCTATAAGTTTATATCAAAACCCTGGAATGACCAGGAGCTCTTGACAACCATCCTCAGGGCGTTCGAGCAGCAGCAACTCCAACGAGAAAATACGAGACTAAATGAAGAGTTACAGAAGCGAAACGAACAACTTGAAAAGGCAGCTCGGCAGCTTGAGCAAAAAGTAGACGAACGAACGTGTGATCTGGAAGTCAAGAATCGCGCCCTGAAAACTGCCCACCGCATTCTTGACAGGTTGCCTATTGGCGTTCTGGGGATCGATGCTGATGAGACAATTGTGTATGTTAACAGATTAGTAACCGATTTTTTCGAAACGGGGTCATGTAACCTGGGGATGCCTGCCCGGGAAGTCATAGATAAAGACATTATGGACGACATGATGAAAGCCCTGAATACTGGTGAAACTATACACTGCCAAATGGACGAAAATAGAATTGGTGTTGTCTGCGCTCCTCTGCCGGAAAGGGCCGGGGTGGTTTCCCTGTTCAGCAACCTCTTCAAGGTGACAACCGGTGCTGTGCAGATCAATAATGCAGACACAACCCATCCTGCTAAAGTCGCTGACCCTGAAATGGAAAAACCATGATACAACTAACCACACATCACGTACAGTACGGAGCATACAATGAAACATGACGCTGCCCAGACAATCCTGTTGGTAGATGATGAAGAGAGCATTCTTAAAGCTCTCAGGCGGCTGTTGGTTGATACACCTGTCAAAGTTCTGTCTGCCACCAGTGGCGCGGAGGCATTGGAGCTAATCGAGCAGAATAATGTTTCACTCATTATCTCCGATCAAAGAATGCCGGGGATGACCGGTGTTGAGATGCTGAAACGGTCTCGCGAGATATCTCCGGATACCGTAAGAATACTGCTGACCGGATACGCCGACATTACCGCAACCGTTGATGCTATCAATGAGGGAGCGATAGCCTACTACTTCAACAAGCCATGGGATGACGAACTCCTCCTGAGTCGGATCAAAGAATCACTTGATATGCAGGCAGTTCGCACTGAAAATAAGTGGCTTCAGGAGCTTACTCGCAAACAGAACAAAAAACTCAAAGAGTTTAATGCTTCGCTTGAGCAACGTGTTGAAGAGCAGACCTCTGAGATCAGGGAACAGCACGAAGAACTCAAACGAAGTTTCATGGAGACAATCAAGGCATTTTCTCTTATTGTCGAGCTGCGTTTCCAGGATGTCGGTAGTCACTCCCAGCGTGTCGCTGCTCTGGTGAAACGGATGCTGCAAAACTTCGACTTCGGCCCGCAGGAATATCAGAATATCGTCGTGGCGGCCTTTCTTCACGACATTGGAAAAATCAGCATCCCGGACAGAATTCTTGCGAGAGATCCGGACAAGTACAATACATCCGACCGAGAGCTTGTCCAAAAACACCCTATACTGGGACAGAGTTGCCTCTACCACATCAACGGTTTTGAGGAGGTCGGTATTCTCATCAGGAACCATCATGAGAACTACGACGGTTCCGGCTATCCCGATAAACTCGCGGGAAACCAGATACCGGTTGGTTCCATGCTGATTCGAATTGCCGACACCTTCGATCATCTGGCGTTTGCCAAAGGGTATCCCAATTTGAGTGTCATTAACGAAGCCTCGGCTTATCTGGTTCAGCACTCCGGCACTAAGTTTGACCCCAAACTTGTCAGCAAGTTCATTGAATGTGATGCCGCCAGGGAATTCCTGTTCAAGGAATCCTCTGCCATCAGCGAGAAGGACCCAGCCGAACTGCGGGAGGGAATGGTGATTGCTTGCGATGTTCGTACCAAGAATGGCATGTTCCTTGTACCTAAGGGAGCCAGGCTCTCCCCAGGCATGATCGGCCGCATTTGCAAGATCAATAAAATTGACCCGGTTACAGAGAGAATTCAAGTCTATAAGAAAAACTACTCAACAGAGGAGAAAACCGGCTATGTCCCCGTTTAAACTACTTCTTGTTGACGACTCGCCGAATATCCTAAAGGCTCTGGTGAGAACGCTCAAACCGGAGGGATATTTGACCTTCGGCGCTGAGTCCGCTCAAAAAGCCATGGAGATTCTGGAAATCGAAAAAGTCGATCTGATAATCACGGATGAGAACATGCCCGGACTGACGGGCACAGAACTGCTGCGCGTTGTTCGTGAACGGTATCCGGATATCATCAGGTTTATGATTACAGGTGCCAACGATATCGAAGTGGCCAAGAATGCCATAAATCAGGGTGAAATCTATCGTTTCTTCACAAAACCCTGGGACGATTTCGAATTGATTGTTTCCGTTCGGTATGCCTTACAGCACAAGATTACTGAACGCGAGAACAAGCAACTCAAGTCGATTATCAAAGGGCAGGAAGAGCTTCTTTGCGAACTCGAGGAAGAGCATCCGGGTATTACAGAAAGGAGACTGGCTCAGGACGGTTCAATCATAATTGACGGCTGAGAACCTGACACGCCAGCGCGATCAAGTAAAGGGGATCACTATGAAGCTAGTACATACAGCTAATCAAAAAGAAGATTTTCAGGGCCACCTGGAGCGATATTTGTCGATGGCATTGCATTACGAGGAAATTCAGTTACTGGCCAAGATAGCAAAAAAAGTCCACGATGAGCACTCAAGACAAAGTCACGATACAGATGGAGATACAAAATGACGGATTATCAAACCAGTATCGGTAAGCTAACAGATCTTCCTTCCATGCCAACCGTCATCTCCAAGCTTCATTCTCTCATGAATGATCCGGATATCGGTACCAACCAGGTTGCGGCAGTAGTTGGCACCGATGCAGCCCTGGTTGCCAGAACCCTGAAACTGGTCAACTCGCCGTTCTATGGTTTTTCCAGGAGAGTTACTTCCATTGACGAGGCCATTGCGATCCTTGGCGTGAACGCCCTCCACCAGCTTGTGATGACAACCGCTGTGTTTGACATTGTGCAGTCAGATATGATCTTAAACATGCATGACTTCTGGCTGCACAGCTTTGGCGTCGGTGTCTTTACTAAGCACCTTCTGCCATCGGCTGGTGTGGAGGTCCAAAACAATGCACTGATGTGTGGTATACTGCACGATATCGGCCGCCTGGTGCTTGCCCGCAGCGAGCCTTCTATGTTTTCAACTTTCTATTTCGATCGAGGGGGAGTGACCGGCACCGAAGAGGAGATCGAATTCTTTGGAGTCAGCCACCAGCAATTGGGGGAGATGCTGGCACAGAAATGGAACTTCCCGGATGAGATTATTGCCGCGACCGCGTATCACCACAAACCGGACCAGGCACCTGCCGAATTTCAGTTGATGGTCTCTGCAATTAATATTGCCGACGTATTATGCCATACGATGCACGTGGGTAGCAGTGCCTCTGCATATCTAACTGAGTTCTTCCCCTCAGCCTGGCAAAAACTTGAACTCAACGAGACCAAACTGGAGAATGTGCTGAAACGATCCCTCGATGAAATTGATGATACCCGACAGATGCTGGGGAATATTTAGTAAAATAGGATAACAGGGCAAGCATCATGCCCGGCTTAGTGGGAATAAAGGAGATTATAGTGAAGACAGATAGGTCAGAGACTCGGGCAAATACTGGTACAACTCGGGAATCAAAGACCACTACACCTGTGAACGTTAGTGATACTCATTCTGCGCAGGATAGCATCACCGCCGATCAATTGGCCGATCTTACGGTGCTGATAGTGGACGACGAGAAATCGGTCCTTAAGGCCCTCCGCAGATCACTTGCCGACGAGAATTACCGCATTCTGACGGCCGATACTCCGCAGAAAGCCCTCGAATTGTTATCCAACAACCGTGTAGCTGTGGTAATCAGCGATTTCAACATGCCAGGCCTGTCCGGAGCAGATCTTCTGGGTTTTGTGAAAACCAAGCTCCCTCGTTGCATTCGCATCATGCTCAGCGGTGCTGCCGAGACTGATGTTGTCCCGGATGCAGTAGCCAAAGATATTCTACACTGCCAGAAGTTTATCACCAAACCGTGGGACGATATCAAACTGGTAGCAATGATCAGAGAATGTTTAGCGCAATACAGGAGCTCTTGCGAGGGGACCTCGTCATCATCGACAGAAAGCCCCAAACCGGAAACCGGAAATCTCGATATTAATCAAGAGCTGGTATGCCGGAGTTGCCAGGCTACGTTGGAGCCGACATGGGTAATTTGCCCCTACTGCGGAGAGAAATAGATCAAACCGTCGGTATTGATGCGGGTTCAGGTATACCGCTTAGCGGCAGAGTGACTACGAACTCCGTTCCCTTCCCCACCTCACTATCAACTGTAATCGTACCACCGTGCTTGCTCACGATATCGTAAGCCAGACTCAATCCCAAGCCAGTACCCTTTCCGACCTCTTTAGTCGTGAAGAAAGCATCAAATAACTTTGGCAGATTCTCTTTAGGAATACCGCATCCATTATCACGGATTGATACATGGACATGGTCATCGTCAGCCCAGGTCTTGATCCTGATCAGGCCGGATTTTCCCTTGATGGCTTGTCCCGCATTTACCAACAGATTCATAAAGACCTGGTTGATTCTGTTAGGGAAGCACTCGATTTGTGGAATATCGCCAAATTCCTTTTCAATTTTGCACGTGTACTTGAGTTGATTCCACACGATATTCAGTGTCGTCTCCAGTCCCTCATTCAGGTCAGTATATTCCACCTCACCGGCATCGACCCGCGAGAAACTCTTCAGGTCGGCCACAATCTTTTTGACTCTGTCTGCTCCTTCCAGTGACTCTGAAATAGCATCGCCAAAGTCCTCGATTATTACATCAATTCGCTGCCGGTTCTCGGTGGCGTTCGGATCATCCCCGGTGAAGTGCTTGATTAACCTCCAGAGGTACTTGTTCATAGTATTGAGGTTGGATGAGATAAAGCCGATCGGATTGTTGATCTCATGGGCCACACCAGCGGCCAGTTGGCCGATTGAGGCCATCTTGTCGCTCTGGTAAAGGTTTTCTTCCAGAAGCTTGCGATCTGTTTCGGCCCGCTTGCGCTCAGTGATATCACGCGCCATGCCCAGCATACCTGTAAATTTACCCTCTTTATCAAAACGCGGGGTAACAATCTGGTGGACAGGGAAAGTCCTGCCGCCCCTGGCTACATAAGTTGGTTCCTCCTCCAACGGCTCCCCGGTGGTTATCATGCACTTGAGATTCCGCTCCATAACTCCTGAGTTCAGGTACTCTTCGGTATGGAATATCCGGATACTTCCCTTGTTGATCACTTCTTCCGGTTCATAACCCAGCAGTCTTCTGGCCCCCTCATTCCAATTGAGAATAGTCCCGGTTTGATCCGTTGCAACGATGATTTCCTCGGTGGCACTGTCCATGATACTCTGCAGTGCCTCC
Organism: bacterium; assembly: GCA_030640905.1. GTDB lineage: Bacteria > Zixibacteria > MSB-5A5 > GN15 > FEB-12 > DAOUUR01. The sequence continues at coordinate 1,414 of DAOWIM010000165.1, read as the reverse complement.
GAAGTTTTCCTTAACTTCTCCTCGGTCTGTATCTGTTGGGTGATATCGCGGGCAGCGGCAAATACTCCGGCCACATCTCCTTTTGTGTTAAAGTAAACAGAAGCATTGTAGAGTACCGGTGTAATCTTTCCGTCACGGTGTTTGATTTCCAGGGGATAATCAAAGACATGTTCTTCTCTGAATACCTGTTGGTAACCCTGAGTGGCTTTCTCAGGGTCTGTGAAGTAATCCGAGAAGTCCGTCCCGATAAGTTTTTCCCGGGGATATCCGGTGACGTCTTCCGTCGCCCTGTTCACATCGGTAATCTTCCCCTCGGCAGAAATCGTTACCAGGGGATCAAGGCTGGTTTCAATGAGTTCCCTGGTATATCGCCGTGATTCTCTCAGTTCCCTCTCGGCATGTTTTCGCTGTGATTCCTTCAGCGCTCTCTCGGCTTGTTTTCGCTCGGTGATATCGGTGTAGTGCTCGATACGCCCACCAGCATACGACCCGGATCGGATCGGCTGGCTTCGGTGTTCCAGCCAACGCTCCTTTCGATCGCCCGCAGGTAATATGTGACATTCAAAATGTTCCACCTGAGTGGGGTCATCATAGGTGGCTTGAAGCTTACTCAGGAAAGCTTGTTCATCCTCGAACAGACAGGCAATTCTCTCTCTGACCAGTCCGGTAATATTCAGACCGAGAGCTTCCTCGCGCGCAAGATTAAAGTAGCGTTCCAGGGCACGGTTCATCCAGACGACTTTAAGGTCGGCATTAATAATGACGATACCAACCCACGATGAATCGAGCACATCATCGTTGAGAGAACGATACCTGGCTTCGTGCCTGAGGTCCTCCCGCTCCTGCTGAATCCGCTTCAGGTCGGAAAGCATCTCTCCGATCCCGACATACCGCTTCTCGGGTACCTTTTCAAGCGCCCTCATAACAACCTTGTTCATGCCGGGGGGAAGGTCACCCCTGAGTTCAAGCAGGTCGTGGGGGGCTTCATCGGTTATGGCCCGCAGGGTGGCCTCAGGATCGGATCGGAGGAACGCAGCATTGCCGGTCATCAACTGATAGAGCACCACTCCGAAGGAGAATATGTCAGAGCGTTCATCGGCTCTACTCCGACGAACCTGTTCGGGCGAAAGGTATGCCGCAACTTTGAACTCGGCGGCAACTTCGGCAGATTTGCTATCGCCGTTGATCGCAACCATGCCGAAATCAACCAAACGGATATGATTTTCATTATCGATGATAATGCTGCGAGGATTGACCGCACCGTGGACTAACCCTGAAGAGTGCGCCTCCTGTTCTCGGCGGGGAGCAAACCCAGAACGCCCTGGAGGTCCGCACGGCAGACGTTCATCTTCAGGCCGACCTTTTCCCACGCGGAAATCGCCCCTTGCAGCAGCAGTGAGATGTTTTCGATCTT